>CAZFOF010000189.1:2000-4691 GCA_964520265.1 uncultured Halobacteriales archaeon
TCGAGACGGACAACGGCGTCGTCGTCGACGAGTATATGCAGACCAACGCCGAGGACGTCTATGCGGCCGGTGACATCACACAGTTCTACGACACCATCCTGGGCGAACAGGCCCAGAACGGTGCCTGGGGTTCGGCGAAAGAACAGGGCACGACCGCAGCCAAGAACATGGTCGCCGACGACGAAGTCGACGAGTTCCGCTGGGTCTCCTCCTATTCGATTACCCACTTCGATTTCCCCTTCCTCTCCTTCGGGCATCCGACCCTCGGCGAGGAGACGGCCGAGCGCAAGTACTCCGACAGTGAGTGGCGGCGTCTCGCGTTCAAAAACGGCCAGCTCGTCGGTGGCGTCCTTATCGGTGACCTCTCCCAGCAGTCGACGTTCAAGCAGATAATCCGCGAAGAACGCCAGGTTGCCGACCAGAAGGAACTGCTGCTCGAAGAGAACGTCGACATCGAGAAACTCGACGCCGCACCCCAGGCTGACTGACCACCTCCGTCTTCGCGACGGCTTCATTTTGTCTTCGAACTCCTAGCGCTCCCGACAGCCGGTTTCGACACCGTTTTGCGCGCGCCCGGCCCATGGCTGTGTATGGATGGCGGTAGTGGCGACATGACGCTCGCGTTCGATCTAGAGGCGCTGAAGGAACTGGCGCGTCCAGACGCCGTATTCAACGACGCACGCCAGTGGAGCGAGTACGTGGGTGTCATCTCCGAGAAACCAACCTACGTCGTGACGAACTTCACGCGCAAACACCGGATTCGGCAGGATTTCTTCTCTGGCCCGCGCGGCCGCGAGGAGAGTCTCGAAAACGTCAAAGACCAGTTCGCCACGGATCGACACGTCTACGTCGGGACGAGCGACTCTGACGCCGAGGTCGGCGACGCTGCCGGCTGGGAGTATCTCCCCGTCGAGCAGGCCGCCGAGGCCGCCGACTGGGAACTTGGTGAAGACGAGGAGACCACCGAAGTCGAAGAGGAGACCCGCGACGACTGGCCCTGACTCCTCCGGGCTGCTGTCCGGCTGTGTCAGGCACTGCCAGGGGGTCACGGTCGTGTGAATTCGGATAGAATTTGGATAGCACATATACGTCATGAGGAGAAACGTCCGATAATGGCTCTCTGGCTCGACCTGGCGCGGCTAACCGCCGGGGCTAACGTGGTTCTTCTCCTCGCCCTCGGAGCCGTGTGGCTGCGTGGCTATCTCGACCACGGAGCCCGACACACGCTCATGTTGCTGGTTTTCGCCGGCTTTCTCTTCGTCGAGAATCTGGTCTGGCTGTACGTCTACGTCATCCGCACCGACGTGTCCCAGTGGTACGTGGCAACGTCGACCGGCGTCCAGATTAGCCTGATGTCGCTGTGTGGCCTCGAATTTATCGCACTCGGTGCGATGGCCTCCTTTACGCTGCGATGACGCCGTGGCGGATTGTCTCTGCTCACGCCAGTTTGTGAGTGTCCACAGCCCACAGACATTCTCTCTCAGTGTGAGGTTATTGGACGAATTTTGGACGGAGTTCGGAAAATCCCTTTCGTACTATTGACCGATTTTTGACTGGAGACAACACGATGAAACGAACGCGCCGTTCATTCCTCAGTGCAGCAGGTGTCAGCGTCACAGCGGGCTTGGCCGGCTGTGCAGATAACTCCGACTCGGACGGTGACGAGACGGCGACAGAGACGGAAACGTCGACTGAAACTGAAACGTCGAGTGAGACAGAAACGTCGACTGCAGAGCCGGCCGTCGATGTGCAGGTCAGCACCCACGACCAGTACGGTGACATCCTCGTCGACGGCGACGGGATGACGCTGTATATGTTCGACAGCGACACCCAGGGCGAGATGGCGAGTACCTGTTCGGGTGGCTGTGCAGAGGCCTGGCCGCCGCTGGAGGTCGGGGAATCACCCGCGGCTGGCAGCGACGTGTCTGCCGACCTCACCACGTTCGAACGCGAGGACGGTGACCAGCAGGTTGCCGCCAACGGCTGGCCGCTGTATTACTTCGCGCAGGACGAGGAGCCCGGTGACACGAACGGGCAGGGAGTCAGCGACGTGTGGTGGGTACTCGGCCCCGACGGCACACCGAAGCGGCCGGACGTACAGGTCAGCACCCACGACGAGTACGGCGATATTCTCGTCGACAACGAGGGCCAAACCCTCTATATGTTCGACAGTGACACCCAGGGTGAGATGGCAAGTACCTGTTCGGGTGACTGTGCAGAGGCCTGGCCGCCGCTGATGACCGACGATATGGCGATTCCAGGTGGCGACGTGACCGCCGACCTCACCATGTTCGAACGTTCGGACGGGAGCCAGCAGGTTGCCGCCAACGGGTGGCCGCTATATTACTTCGCACAGGACGAGGAACCGGGCGACGCGAACGGTCAGGGCGTCAGCGACGTGTGGTGGGTGCTCGGGCCCGACGGCACGCCAAAACGTCCCGATGACACGTCAGGCAGCCCCGATGTCCAGGTCAGCACCCACGACGAGTACGGCGATATTCTCGTCGACGGCGACGGGATGACGCTGTATATGTTCGACAGCGACACGAAAGGTGAGATGGCGAGTACCTGTTCGGGTGACTGTGCAGAGGCCTGGCCGCCGCTGATGGCCGACGATACGATGGCGGCCGGAAGCGACGTTACAGCCGAACTGACGACGTTCGAACGCGCGGACGGCGGTGAGCAAATCGC
>CAZFOF010000190.1:0-4626 GCA_964520265.1 uncultured Halobacteriales archaeon
CGTCCTTTCCGTGAGCGTAGGCGATTGTCTCACGAAGCGCGCGCCAGCCGTCGGCATCCTCGTAGAAGGCGGCATTTGGCTTGTAGCAGGCGGCGTGTTCGTGGGTCGCGTCGATGATGCGGCGATTGAACGCCCATCTGGGGAGGTCAGCGTCGGCGACGAACTCCGGGAGTCGGTCGGGGTCTGGATCGAGCCCCACCGAGACGACGCTGTCGACCGCTGCGATGCGGTCGCTGAGTCTGTCGAAGAACATACACCGGATACAGCAAGCGTGGTAAAAAGCATACAGTTCCTGGCTGCGAGAAATTTCGTGTCAGGTAGAGAGTGGTTCCGAGCGGTCGGAGCCGGCAGCCTCACATTCGGGGGTTCCCTACGGGGAGCCATGACGCTGGCAGCGGTCGTCTTCGACCTCGATTACACACTCGCAGTCCCCGACAGAGACAGACAGACGCTGCTGGACGAAGCGACCGACGCCGCCGGTGTCCGGCGTATCGACCGACAGGAGTATCTGGAGGCCCACGGTGACGACCTGGCACAGGAGACACGCGCACCGATTTTCGACGCACTCCTCGACGAGGGTAACGCCGAATCAGTCGCACGCGCCTACCGCGAGGCCATCGAGGAGGCCCTGGTGCCCGTCGCGGGAGCCGCCGACCTCCTGCTGGAACTCCGCCGTCAGTATCGAGTCGGCCTGCTCACGGACGGACCAGTGCGCGCCCAGCGGGGGAAACTCGCCCGCCTCGGCTGGGAGGACTACTTCGATGCCGTCGTCGTCACGGGCGCACTCCAGGCCGGCAAGCCAGACCAGCGTGCCTTCGACGCAATCGTCGGGGAACTCGGTATCGCACCCGAGGCGACGGTGTTCGTCGGCGACCACCCGGAAGCAGACATCCAGGGAGCAAAAGAGGCGGGAATGGTCGCCGTCCAGGTACTCTGTGACCGGTTCGAGCGGTCGCCGGTAGCGGATGCATACGTCGACCAGGATGACCTGCTCGGCCAGCTCATGCAGTTTCTCTCACACCAGACGCGACTTCAGTAGGCCAGTTACTCCCTATCGTCGAGTGTGCTGAGGTACTCACGGAGTCTGTCGACAGCACCTTTCGAACCTGCGCCGGTCTCGATAGCATACGGAGTCGCGTCTGCGTGGTCGTCGTCGAACTCGACGACGGCAGCATCGGGATAGAGAACGACCGCAGCGACGGGCGTCTGCTGGTATTCAATGGTGTAGGCAGTCGCGCCCTCGGGCTGGGGGTCGACATCGCTGTCGGCGTCAGCCACATCGATAGCCGCCAGTCGACCCGTCTCCAGGCCGGTCAGTTCCGAGGCGAGCAACTGTGCGATACGCACCGGGTCGTCGATGCTATCTCCAACCATCAGAGTTCCTCCCGTGCCGTCTCGGCCAGTTGCGCGACATCGAGTCCCTCACGGCGCGCATACAGCACCGCTGCGGCTTCGATTGTGAGACCCAGTTCGGCCTGCAGGCGGTTGATACCGGCTACGGCCTCCTGTTTCTCGACGCCAGCCTCGACGAGCGCGTCGAGCACCCGCTCGAATGCGCTCCGTTGCTGGAGTATCGATTCGTCGGGGGTGAACTCCTCGGGGACATCGACGTCACCGATGTCGAACATCGCGACGATGTCGTCGCCGTCGTGGTCGAGCAGTCCCTCACCGGTCGCGACATCGACCAGCCGCTGGGCCTGGTCGGGAGAGAACCAGTCGCGGTCGAGCGACAGCGCAACGACGAACTCACTTTCAGTG
Organism: uncultured Halobacteriales archaeon; assembly: GCA_964520265.1. GTDB lineage: Archaea > Halobacteriota > Halobacteria > Halobacteriales > Haloarculaceae > Salinibaculum. The sequence continues at coordinate 1,759 of CAZFOF010000190.1, forward strand.
AGGCGCTGGACACCACGCTGGCGAAAGGGCGCGGCGACGGCACGACGGAGGCTCATCGTCAATTCGGCCGCCCGGAAGCCCCCTAAAGTTGTCGTAACGCGCCCGGGGCTTTCGAGAGGTTCAAGTGGCCGCTGGTGTATTCCACGGGTATGAAGTACCAGGGACCGTCCCCTCGCAAACGTACCGGTGGCCGCCGACGCCCGGCCAGCAAGAAGAAGAAACACCAACTCGGCACCGAATCCACCGAGACACAGGTCGGTGAGCAGAAGTTCAAGACCATCGACTCCCGCGGAAATACCCAGAAGACACGGGCTATCTCGGCCAACACCGTCTCCGTCGCAATCGACGGCGAAGTCGTCGCCGCCGAAATCGAGGACGTCGCCGAGAACCCCTCGAACCCCAACTACGTCCGACGGAACATCATCACCAAAGGCGCAATCATCGAAACGAGCGAGGGCCGCGCGCGGGTCACCTCCCGCCCCGGTCAGGACGGCCAGGTCAACGCGACGCTCGTCGACTCGTAGACGACACCTCCCGTTCTCGCGCCAGCGATACTGGCGCAAACAGCGATTTTTACCTCGCCACCAGCAACGGTACCTGCCACGGCGAGTGTCGATTGCAGCCGAGTGATACTGTTGGCTATCACTTCGTGAACGATTTTGGCACCCCGTTGTGCCAAATCTGTTCACGGACGTATAGCCGGGAGTATGAGCTATCAAAGGCGACACTGTGGCATCGCTCACCGGACAAAGCGGGGAGAACGCGTCAAAATGGACGGCCGGGGAAACCGTCCGTGACGTGCGGCCAACCATGGAACTGGAAACATAGACCGGATTCTGCTGAACCCAGTCTGAAGTCCACGCACGTCAGTTGTATATAACGATTGTGGCCGCTTAAGTCCACTGTTCAGCGGGATGAGATGTGACATTACGGCCGCGGTGCAGCCTTCTGGAGGGCACTCTCGGCGATGTTGCCACCGTAGTCTGCCGTCCGGGACAGTGAGTCGACGACGAGTCCGAGCACCTGTGCAATCTGTGGTTCGTACTCGCGAATCTGCTTGTCGACCTCACGGACGCGGCTGTCGACGTTTTGAATCTGTCCGCGCGCCTCGTTGGCGAGCTCTGTGGCGTCCTCGGAGTTGTCTGCGAGCAGCGCATCCATCGCAGTTTCGGGCACCTCGGTCGCTTCCGCCTGGAGTTCTCGAAGCGGGGTGGCAGCACTCTCTGGCACCTCACCGACTTCGAGCGCGAGGTCTGCAATCTTCGTCGCGTGGTCGGCGATGCGTTCCAGTTGCCGCGCGCTCGACTGGAAGTCGAAACACGTCTCCCGTGGGAAGCCGATTTCGTTTGCCGCCGTCGGGTTCCTGAGGACAGTTCGGAAGACACGCGAGACCATATACCAGAGTCGGTCGACATCGTCGTCGCGTTCTTTGACGTCGTGTGCCAGTTCTTCGTCGCTGGTGAGGAGTGCCTCGATGGCATCTTCGAGCATCGTGAGACTCACCAGTCGCATGCGCGTGATGGCGTTGTGCACCGACAGCTCCGAGGAGTCCAGCAGGTCTTGCAAGACAACACGTGTTGACGTCTCCTCGATGACCTCCAGCCCCACGAGTCCCTGTGTGGCATCGCGGATGACACGTCGCTGTGTGGCTGTGATTCGGTTTGTCTCCAGCCTGATTACGTCGAATCCGCTGACGTACATCGTCATCACCGCCCGCGTTAGTTCGTGGTCGGTATCTAGTCCCGTGATGTCGAGAGTCCCTTCGATGCGGTCTTCCTCTCGTTTCGGTGAGAGCAAAAGAAGGTCTTCCTCGGAGTGGAACTCGACGATGCTGCCCGCGCTCACGTCGTTGTCCGTCGCCCAGCCTTTCGGGAGTGAGACGGTGTACGTCGAACCGCCGGTCACCTGAACCTTGCGCGTCTCCATACACAGACCGTTCAGACCTACACGATTATAAAACAACCTAATTCTATATACTAACTTGCGAAAGCAATAGTAACTCCCGGGACGACCACAGAAGCCGTCAGGCAACACGTTACTGCGTGTTTTTGCTCTTCAAGAAGTAATTTTTACCTCAACAGCCAATATTTCACAGAGAGTGTTCAAAGTTGCTTAAAGATGGTTTTATCTATTTTTGGCCGGTATGACGGTTCGGCAGAGGGAGTGTGATAACCGTTCACACTGTTAGTCCTATATAGAATACAGAGCAGAACATAGAAACAATAGTAGGATGTTTAATTGCGGTCTTCCATCTCCACGTGATGGCAACGGAGCGTACCCGCGACGTTTCGAGACGGGACTTCCTGAAAGGAGCAGGTGTAACTGGTGCCCTCACACTGGCTGGTTGTATACAGGAAACCAGAGAGGCTGCTAACAACGGAAACAGGGGCGAGAGCAACACCAATCAAAACGGTGGCAGTACCTCGGATACCGACCGGCTCTCCGGACAGGTGATCGTCAAGGGGTCAAGTACGGTGTTCCCCATCTCGGATGCATTCGCGGAAGCGTTCATGCAAGAACACTCCGAGGTGAACGTCACCGTCGACTCGACCGGCAGTGGCGGCGGCTTCACCAACCACTTCTGCCCCGGCGAATCAGATATTAACGGTGCTTCTCGCCCGATCAAACAAAGCGAGATAGACCAGTGTGCAGACAACGACATCGAACCCGTCGAGTTCCAGGTTGCCGGCGATGCACTCACGATGGCAGTCAACAACGACGCCGACTGGGTCGACTGTGTCACCCCCGAGGAGATGTCCCAAATCTGGCGCGAAGACGGCGCACAGAAGTGGTCAGACGTTCGTGACGACTGGCCCGACCAGGAGTTCGACCTCTACGGACCCGCCAGTACCTCCGGTACCTTCGACT
>CAZFOF010000191.1:0-3569 GCA_964520265.1 uncultured Halobacteriales archaeon
GATGCGGTGCGGTGTCGACGTCGTCGAACTCGTCGGCGAGGGCGTCGTCCAGTGCCTGTGCCCGCTCGCTGACAGCGGCGAGTGCGTCGTCGAGTGCGTCCAGTCCGGCGTCGTCGCTGGGTCGTCCCCAGCTGACGGCCCACCCCTCCGGTGGGTCGGTCGGGACGAGGTCGGCGAGTTCCGGCCGCCCGGAGACACTCGACCCGCCGCGGACGAGCGACGCGATGCCACCGTGGACGCGCACGGTCGTATCCAGCACCGGTCGGCTGTCGCTCCACGGCGGACTCGAGTCGGTCACCTGGACGCGAACCGCGTTCCCTTCCTCGATGCGGCGGGCACTTTTCGAGTACGGGAGGAAGCCGTCGCCGTCACCGACATCGACGATAGCGCCGCTGCCGAGCGTCTCCGTCACTTCGCCGGCGTAGACGGCCCCCCGCGGGAGTGCTGCCTCCCACGCAAGCGTGTCCGTTCCGAGGTCGCGCAGTCGGTCGACGATGGTTTCGACGCGGGCGCGCTCGCCGACCACGCCGACACCCTGGCGCTCGTCGGTCGTCTCGATAGTCGCGTCGGCCGGTTCCACGGGAAAGGAGTCCTCGAAGCGCTCGCGAATCGGCGGCGACGCTTGCACCACGTCCTCGAGAACGTGCGTCAGCGCAGTCGCGTAGATACCTCGGATACGGACGGTCATTGTGAGCCAGTCAGTCCCCGGCGTTCAAAGTTTCCCGGGCTTTGGTGCGAAGCACACCCGGTCGTGAACGGTCGGGCCAAGCGTCAACTCCACCAGTACCGGCTCACCGTCAGCCTCGTCGAGAATCCGTCCGTCAGCGACCCAGGCGCCCCAGGACTCGAATCGAAGGTAGCCACGGATGTCCGCGGCGTGAGTGTACAGGTCGAGAAAGTCGACGGTGTGTTCCTGGATATCGCTGTCGCTGTGGGCTCTGTCCATATCGGAGTAGACCGTCTCGCGCTCGAAGAACGTCTCCAGTCGCGCGGCGTCGCGGTCGGCGGCCGCCCCGACGGCATCGGCGACCGCTTCTATTTCGTCGGTGCTCAGGCCGGCCTCGCGGAGTGCGGTCTGTTCGCGCTGGTCGAAGTGCATGGCGGCCGTTGACGGCCCGGAACAAAAACAGGGTCGTTACGCGAAGGCGTTCAAGACGAGAATCATCGCGCCAAAGAGAACGCCGAAAGCGACGATTGTCTTCGGGTCGATACGAATCGCGTTGCTATCCTCGGCGTCGAAATACCGGACAAGACCGGCACTCGACATCAGACCGCCACCGTCACTGCTGCTCATACGTGTCTGTGTGCTACGTGTCGTCCTAAGCCTTTCGACCGCGGATGTGCATCCCCCTTACCAAGTGGAAAACCCTTATGCCGATTCCCGGAGTATTCCCGTTAGAACCCATGACCGTGACGCTCAAGGACTTCTACGCGGACTGGTGTGGCCCCTGCAAGACCCAAGACCCTATTCTCGACGAGCTAGAAGAGGAGTACGGCGACGTCGAGTTCGAGAAAATAAACGTCGACGAGGAGCAAGACGTTGCGAACGAGTACCAGGTGCGCTCGCTCCCGACCCTCATCGTCGAAAACGACGACGGCATCGTCGAGCGCTTTGTCGGTGTCACGCAGGCTGAAGACATCGAAGCGGCATTCCAGCAGGCCGACGCGTAGAGAGTTGTCGACGCCTGTAGTTCAGTTCTCGAGAGCAACAGCCCTCGGCAGACGAGAGACCGTCGAAACTACCAGAACTTGACGCCCAGGTCGTGCATCTCCTCGTTGTTGGCAGCGAGGTTGATGAGCAGCGGCGTCAGTGATTCGACTTCGCTGGCGTTTGCGAGCGCACCGGCATCGAGCGAGCGAATGCCGTCGATGCCGTCGGCGAGCGTGGCAACCGTGGCTTTGGCGTCGGCGTCGTCGGCGACCATCGGCACATCCCAGTCCAGGTCGGCGTCGAGGTCAGCGAGTTTGCCAGCCGCGAGGTTGTGGAACGCACCGACGACCGGTACGTCGTCCGGGGCGGCTTTGGCGGCGAGTGCGGTCACACTCCCGACACCGGGCGGGTTGTAGTGGACGCCGGCCTCGTCGCGTTGCATCCCGACCGCGGGCGAGACCAGCACTGCGTCACCGATGTCGTCGGCGACGGCCTCGATGGTATCGGAGAGATAGTAGGCGGGGACGGAGAGAACGATGACGTCGGCGGCCGCCGCGGCGTCGGGATTGGCGTGGCCGTCGATGGAGACGTCGTGGCCACGCGAATCCAGTTCCGTCTCGTACTCGTCGGCGTTGGTCTGTGCTTTCTCTGCCTTGCGGGAACCGATGATGATGTCGTGGGTCGTATCGCGTGCCCAGCGGAGGGCGAGTCCCTGTCCGATGTCACCAGTGCCACCGAGGAGTGCAATCTGCATACACGGTGGTTGGGCGAGTCGCGAATAAGGATTGCGCGTTCGGCTCAGACGGACTCGCGGAGTCGCACCAGCCCGTCGTGATAGACGAGCCAGACGCCGAGAAACAGCCCCAGACAGACGCCAACACCGGTGTCGAGTTGCACGTCGCCCGTCGCGAGAAGCCGCTGTGTCGCCGCACCCCCTGCCAGCATCGTCAGCCAGATACCGCCGATACTTCGGATGCGGAATCGGATGCGGTAGTAGTCAAGCCCATAGACCAGCGCAACGGCAACGGCGAGGGCGGCAACGAGACTCCCAGCCGCATAGCGTATCTGAGTGAACGGGTCTGGCGGGGCAAGAATCGCTGGAATCGGGTACACGACGACGAGCAAGAGGACGAAAAACGTCTCACGGAAACTCCGCCAGCGTGAACGCGTCATTCCAGCAACTCGGGTAAGTCGTTGACGGAGTCAAGCGTCGTCTCCGCACCGGCCAGCTCGAAGCGCTTGCGACCCGATTCCCCGGCGAGTCCACCGGTGAGGACACCGATGCCGAGGTAGGTTCGGCGATCTACCTCGGTCGCGTTGACCGCCGTGCGGACGTCGTCGAGAGTGTCACCGACGAAGGCCACACGGTCGACCGACACGTCGCTCTCGCTGTCGAACCGTTCACCAAGCGTCACCAGCGCGTGGGGGTCGGGCTTGCCCGCCTCCCAGTCGTCCATCGTAAAGCGGTGCTCACCAGCAACGTCGAGTCCGACACGTTCCAGTGCGATATCGGCCTCCGCGGCGGGGCGGCCGGTGAGAACGCCGACCTGGAACCGTTCGGTGAGTGCCGACAGCGTCTCGCTGGTGGCGATGACCGGTTCGTCGTGGATGAATCCCGGTCGGTCGAGATCGGGGTCGTCGCCTTCGATAGCGCGGTAGCGGTCGCTACCGAGATAGAGTTGCTGGAAGACCTCTCGCAGGCGCGGGCGATTCCAGCGAGACAGGACGCGCTCGCGCCCGGCAGGAGTCAGTTCCTCGCCGACGATGGTTTTGGCGGCTTCGAGTCCGCCACCCATGCCACGAATCGCGTCGGTGAACTGCGACAGCGAGAGTGACATTCCCTCGCGACGGGCGAGCACGAACAGCGCCGCTGCGTAGGTCAGTTCCCAGTCGTTGTTGAACCCGCCGGCGTTTTTGA
>CAZFOF010000191.1:3579-4624 GCA_964520265.1 uncultured Halobacteriales archaeon
ATGCCGTCACGACCAATGGTATCGCCGTAGACGTGTTCGACCGATTCGATGATTGCTCGACGGTAGGAGTCGGCGACATCGACCAGGACGCCGTCCACGTCGAGGACGACCGCATCGACGTTCATTGTTCGGGGGTTACCCTCCACCGACAAGGCTATTCCGTCTTCGCGACGAACAGCGTCTCGACCGGGAGCGTGTGGCGCTCGACCGGAACCGACGGGGGGTCGCCGCCGAGCGTGGTGAAACAGAACACCGCATCGACGGCCCGGGCGACATCGAGCACGGGGCGGTGCAACTCCGGCGGGCAGTTCAGCGCATAGATGGCTGCTGCATCCGCATACACCGACAGCGTTGGGTCGGTCACGTCATCACGGACGAATTCGACAGCGTCGGGAACCGACCGCTCGTGGATATCCGTCGCCGTCACGTCGACACCGCGGTCGGCAAGGTCGGCGGCGACGTCGACGCGGTGGCCGATGCCCACCTCGACGATGGGGTCATACGCTGCCAGGTGGGCAACGAGCGCCTCTCGTGTGGGGCGGTGCACGGGAGGTTTTTATATCGTTGCCCCCCATATGCATTTGCATGCACGTCGACATCGTGCCGGTGGGCGACGTCACTGCCGCAGTCAAGCGGCAGGCTTCGAGTGGTCTGCGGACGGTCTACGACTGTGAAGTAACAGTTCACGACACCCAGACGGTTCCCTCTGGGTCGTACGACTCAGGTCGTGACCAGTACCGCGCCGAGGAGTTCATCGACCTGGCAAAGCGCACCGGCGACGGCGAGAAAAACATCGCAATCACTCCCAAAGACCTGTTCTACCACCGGCGAAACTACGTCTTCGGCCTCGCCTACCTCAGCGGGAGCGGCAGCGTCATCTCGACGTACCGCCTGCACACCTCCTCTGATGGCGGCTTCTCGAATCGCTCGCAAGAGGACATCTTCGCCGACCGCGTCCGAAAGGAGGTGGTTCACGAAATCGGTCACACCCTCGGGCTGGAACACTGCGACAACAAACGCTGTGTCATGAACTTCTCGCCGACCG
>CAZFOF010000192.1:0-4599 GCA_964520265.1 uncultured Halobacteriales archaeon
CAGAGGCGCGAATCCCCATCTTGCCCGTAATCTTCTCCGCGGAGAAGCCGTCGCGGTCTGCTTCGACGATAATCTGTGAAAAGCCGTTGTACCGACCCGCTGCGTCGGGGTCGGTTTCGGCCACGACGACGAAGTAGTCCCCGACGGAGCCGTTGGTAATCCACATCTTGTTGCCGTTGACGACCCACTCGTCGCCGTCTTTCTCGGCACGGGTGGAAACCGAGGACACGTCCGAACCGGTGTCGGGTTCGCTGATTGCGGCACCCATCACTGCCTCGCCACGGGTGATTGGTTCGAGATACTCCTCTTTTTGCGCCTCTGTTCCAAAGCCCATGATTGCCTCGCCGCCGAAGGCGGCAGAAGTGACACACAGTCCGATACCGGGGTCGACCGCGAACAACTCCTCGATGATGAGCGCAACCTCAAGCGTCGAGTAGCCCGCGCCACCGTACTCGACCGGGATGTTTGCGCCGGTCAGCCCCATCTCTGCGGCCTTTTCCATCACCTCCTGTGGGTATTTCTCTGCACGGTCGTGCTCTGTGGCGACAGGCGCAACCTCGTTGTCCGCAAAGCGGCGTACTTCGTCTCGAATCTGCTGTTGTTCCTCGGTCAACCCGTAGTCCATGCCACCTAATACACCCCAAACTCATTTAGAGTTTCCGCCGAGCCAGTAAACGCGAATTTTGCGGTCTCGACAAGAAAGAAACGTTGAAACCTCACGCGCAAGACAAGAGTAAACGTTGACTCATGGAACTCGAGGATATTGACAACGTAACGGTGCTTGGCGCGGGCACCATGGGACATGGTATCGCAGAGGTTGCCGCACTCGCAGGCTACAACGTTCGACTCCGAGACATCGAAGAGGAGATCGTACAGGACGGCTACGACCAGATCGAGTGGAGTCTGAACAAACTCGCTGAGAAGGATATCATCAGCGACGACGAGCGCGACGCGGCCGTCGCAAGCGTCGAACCGGTCGTCGACCTCGAGGAAGCCGTCGCCGACGCTGACGTTGTCATCGAGGCAATCATCGAGCAGATGAGCATTAAAAAAGAGGTCTACCAGGAACTGGACGCTGCTGCACCTGAGCACACTATCTTCGCCTCGAACACGTCGAGTCTCTCGATTACGGAACTGTCCGAAGTCACAGACCGTCCCGAGCAGTTCTGTGGAATGCACTTTTTCAATCCGCCGGTACAGATGGATCTCGTCGAGGTCATCAACGGCAAACACACCGCCGAAGCGACGACCGACCTCGTCGCCGACCTCTCCGAGTCCTTCGGAAAGACGCCGGTGCACGTCCGCAAGGACGAGCCCGGCTTCGTCGTCAACCGCATTCTCGTCCCCCTGATGAACGAGGCCTGCTGGCTGGTCGAAGACGACGTCGCGACCATCGCAGAAGTCGACTCTACCACGAAATACGATATCAACCTCCCGATGGGCGCGTTCGAACTCGGCGACCAGGTCGGCAACGACGTGACGCTGCACGTCCTCGAATATATGCACGACGTGCTCGGTGACGCCTACGAACCCTCGCCGCTTCTGACGCGCAAAGTCGACAACGACGAACTCGGCAAGAAAACCGGCAAGGGCTTTTACGACTACGAAGATGGTGGCGTCGACGTGCCCCCGGACGCCGGGCGCGACGACGTGAAAGACCGACTGGTCGCGATTATGGCAAACGAGGTCGGCAAACTCGTCGAGAAAGACGTCGCCCCCGTCGAAGACATCGACAAGGCAGTCAAACTCGGCGGCGGTTTCCCCGAAGGCCCCGCGAAGATGGCAGACAACGCTGGCCTCGATTCACTCGTCGACGCTCTCGAAGACGCAAACGAGGAGACCGACCACGAACGCTACGTGGTCAGTGACGGACTCGCAGACGCGGCGGACGACGATGGCTTCTACGAGAGTGACGACGAGAGCGGAGCGGTCGACTTCGAGACCATCGAGCTGGCCTACCCAGGCGAGAACGTCGGGCAAATCGTCCTCGACCGTCCCCACCAGATGAACACGGTCACCCCCGAACTGCTCGACGAGTTCGACGCCGCACTCGACGAGTTCGAAGCCGACGACGACGTGCGCGCCGTGCTCATCACCGGTGGCGGCGACCGCGCGTTCTGTGCCGGTGCCGACGCCGTCGGCATGGCCGGCAGCGCAAACCCAATCGACGCCGTCGCACTGGCGAAGAAAGGGCAGTCGACCTGGGGTCGCCTCGAAGAACTCTCGATGCCGGTCGTCGCCGGAATCGACGGCTACACACTGGGCGGCGGCATGGAACTGGCGACCTGTGCAGATATGCGCATCGCGACCGCGCGGTCGACGTTCGGTCAGCCCGAGCACGACCTCGGTATCCTCCCTGGCTGGGGTGGCACGCAGCGTCTGAAACACCTCATCGGTGAGAGCCGCGCCAAGGAGGTCATCTTCACCTGCGACCACTACGACGCCGAGACGATGGCGGACTACGGCTTCGTCAACGAAGTTGTCGACAGCGACGACTTCGAGGAGGAGGCACTCGCACTCGCCGAAAAGCTCGCGGCGGGTCCGCCAATCGCACAGGAGTACACCAAACAGGCGTTCCTCGCCGGCCGCGACGACACCGAGGCTGGTCTCGCCCTCGAAGCGCAGGCGTTCGGGCACCTCATCGGTACCGAGGACTTCATGGAGGGAGTCTCCAAGATGCAGTCCGACGACGACCCCGAGTTCGAAGGGAAATAACGCTGACGCCGCGGTTTTCTTTCGTTTTCGAGTTCCCCTCAGCGCCCGCTTTGTTCGGCTGAGAATCACGTGACAGCGCGTCACATCCGACGTTCCGAAAGACAGGGTTTATTACCGACACGCGCACACCTGAGAATGTAGCTCGGTTGGTGTAGTCCGGCCAATCATTTTGGCCTTTCGAGCCGAAGACCAGGGTTCAAATCCCTGACCGAGCATTTTCCATCGAAGAAGAAAACGCACAGCGGCACACGTGTCGTTTGTCTCACTGACAGCGTTGCGAGGAGCAACAGCCAAGCTGTCTCCCTATCGCGAATATGTTCGGGAAAACGTTCGCGGAGATGCTCGACAAGAGACAGATATGCCAGCATCTACGCTCGAAGCAACAGTTCGTGACACGTTCGACATCCCGTCCGACGCAGAGCTACAGCGTCTCGACGTGCGGAATATGGGCCCGCCAGCGCCACTGAAGCGTACGCTGGAAGAACTCGAAGCCATGGACGAGGGGACGGTACTCGTTCAACTCAACGACCGCGCGCCGCAGTTTCTCTTCCCGAAACTCACCGACAGAGGCTACGAGTACGACACCGTCGAAACCGAGGAAGCCGTCGTCACTGGAATCTGGTCTGCCTGAGCGTCGCAACTGCCCAAGCGAGCACAGCAAGCACGAAAACCGTTTTTGCAGGCGCTACTCCTGGTCTGTCAGGATGACCAGTGCGCGCGTCTGCTGGCGTGCGTGCACGGAGACAGGCTTATCACCTTCGAAGGCAGAAGCGTCACCGGCGGAGAGTGTGACCGTCTCCTCGCCGACAGAGAGGTCGATTTCTCCGTCGTGAACCACGAATGTGATGTCTTTGCCCTCGTGGAGATGTTCAGGAATCGTCTCCCCTTCGTCGAGTCCGACGGCAACGGTGTAGGGAGATTCGAAGACGGGTTCGCGGCCGTCGGGGTCGAGTTCGGAGAGTGAGATGGTGTTCATCGTTTGGGCAGGTCGGCGACGAACTCCTCGTCGTCGCGGTGGTCGACGGTGTAGTTCTCGGCGTCGAAGGCGTCGACTTCGGCTTTCATCTCGTAGAACAGCGGACGCGGTTCGTGGTCGTTGATGATACGGAGTGTCTCGCCGCTGTCGAGCGCGCTGAAGGCGTCGTGAATCTTGGGATGGCGCTCTGGAGGCGGTACCTCTCGCAGGTCGAGTGTTGTCGCTGGCATACACCAGAGGTTGCTTCCAGGCCGCCTACTGGGTTCTCCCGAACGTGTTCGGGGCCATCTATAGCCGGGAGTGAACCAAAAACGGGCGTATGAGTGGCTTCCTCTCCGGCATTCGCGGCAGTACCGACGCTGGTTTCGACGCCTACGACGAGTTTGTCCCCGAGCACATTCCCGCGCCGGGCCCGTTTCTCGCGGGCCACGAGGTGTTGACAGGCCGGGAGCATCTCACAGTCCACCGGCTCGCACGCAGTCTGTTCGAGGACAGAGGCGTCTACGATATGACCTTCGGCTACAATCTCGCACGGCTGAACCTCGACGAGCGCCATCCGGATGCAGGCTTTCGATACGCCCGCGAGTCGGGCAACCCCGACGTCCTCCGTGTGGAGTTTACGCCGACGACGGAGTTCTGCCCCCAGTCCGACACGCTCACCGTCGGCTCGTTCCGTGCGTTCAACGGAGAAACCGACCGTCACGAATACGACGTGGTGAAGATTCGCGTCGACGAGACACACCAGGAGTCGGCGAGCATCAACGCAAACCTCCAGCAACTCGAAGAGACGTTTCGGGAGACTGGTGACGTGACAGCCGAGAACTGCGACGTCGACACACCGGGCGACGACAGTGTCGAGAGTCCATTCTGACAGACATCGCTCTGGTCACAGACAAGAGCGGGACTAA
>CAZFOF010000193.1:0-4586 GCA_964520265.1 uncultured Halobacteriales archaeon
AGAGGACGCGAACTACGCGGCCGGCGTCTACATGCTGACGTTCAAAAACCGCGTCATCTTCTGTGTCGACGCGACCGTCAATCAGAACCCCGACGAGGAGGTGCTCTCTGAGATTACGAAACACACCGCCGAACTCGCCCGCGAGTTCAACATCGAGCCACGGGCGGCGCTGCTCTCGTATTCTGATTTCGGCAGTGTCGAGAACGAGGGAACCAGAAAGATTCGAGAGGCTGCGGCGACGCTGCGGGACGACCCCAACGCAGACTTCCCCGTCGACGGGGAGATGCAAGCCGACACCGCCGTCGTGGAGGATATCATGGAAGACAGCTACAACTTCTCGGAGCTGGAGGAAGCTGCGAACGTGCTCGTCTTCCCGAATCTCGAAGCAGGCAATATCGGCTACAAACTCCTCCAGCGCCTCGGCGGCGCGGAGGCAATCGGCCCGATGCTCGTCGGCATGGACAAACCGGTTCACGTCCTCCAGCGAGGTGACGAAGTCAAAGATATTGTCAATCTCGCTGGCGTCGCAGTCGTCGACGCACAGGACGAGTAACGCAGTTTATCGCCGCCGCTTCGCTATCGGCGGGTTGAGAAAGAGCGCGTCTGTGAGGGCCATGGCTCCCAGCACTGCCCCGGCAGCGACAGCCTGGTGCAGTGACAACCCGAACGCGAGATGCGCGGCGAGTGCGAGTGCGAAACCCAGGGGAATCAGCGCCAATACCACGTCGTACCGGGACAGAGAGCCAAGCCCGTCGACAAGTGATTGGTCGTCTGCGTTGCTGTGTCCGTTTTTTTGACTCGTAGCCATGGGTTTCACACCTCCTGTTCGTACATACGAGAGTTGTTCACTAAAATGTTATCCCAATATTGTTCTCCAAATGTTTTGCAAACACCTAAGAACTGTTGTTGTGTGTTTTCTATAAGTTATGAAGATGTTATAGAGTCATCGAATACGCCAAACTGCAAGGCACAGAGAAGGGTCAGTGGACTCTTCAGGCGGTGGAGCGACGGCGGTCAGTCGCTCGCGCCGCCGCGGTCAGACCGGGAGGGTGGTGGGATGCGCTCTGCGGATACGGGGGCTTCGGGGAGGAGGCATCGGTCGGGTTCGTCATTGACGTGTGCGTACTGGTCGGGGGCATTCGCCAGTGGGTGTGCCGGATTGCGGTCGCCGGAGATACGGGCGGCACGGATGTCGGCGAATCCGCGCAGTCGGGCGCGGATGCCACGCCAGTGCAGACCTGTCGACCCCGGGACTGTCACCTGGTGTGGTGACTCGCGCCGTGGTGCCTCAGCAGCGAGAATCGCCGCGTTGACGTTCCCGGCGAGGTCGTCGTGGTCGAGAAGAATCCCGACCCGCGCGTCCGCCGGTGTCCGTGCTGCTAGCACGTCGAGGCCCAGATGCAGTGCCCGGTACTCGGCGACGTTGTTGTCCGGTACCTGGTTGTGCACAGACAGGCGCGTGACAGTCTGTCCATCGCGTGTTTCGATGACGGCACCGAGTCCACCACCGACATCTCTGAAGGAACCATCGGTTGCGAGGTAGAAGTCTCGATGATGTGTCGACGGTGGGTGAGCAATGTGGGGAGTCGGTGACTCATCGAACAAGTCTCGTAATGACGGCCGGCCGTATGCGGCCATATATACACATGGAGGTGGGGGATTGTTAAAGATACTGTCCAAAACGGGGGCTTATCCGTCGTAATAATGCCCGACGGCAATCGCAGCGACGTTCAACACCAGCAGTGTGCCGAATGCAATCGTGACAGTCTCGGATTGGAGACCGGTCGCGAGCAGCGGAAGATGCAAAAACGGCAAGACGATGGCTGCGTAGAACGCGAGGCGTTTCAGGGGGCCAGTAAACAGTTCGACCAGCGAGCGCTCGCTGAGGTCGGCCGGGGCGGTCAGTTGATCCGTGATGGGAGGACTCGACATTGGGGAACACCTCTGTGCGTATATCTACAATTGATAGGTAAGGGTAAATAACCGAGACAGTCTTCGGATTGTTTCACCACGTTTCACGGGTAGAGAGGGGAAAACCGACATTTCACGAACGGCTCTACGCGCCCGAGACATTTTATCGAGTGGTAAGAACTCGTCGTTGCCGTACTCACCCGAGCGTGTAAACATCGACCTCGACAGGGCCAGCACTGGTCTCCAGCGTGACCTGTTCGCAAATAGCGTCGGGAATCGCCTCGCGCCACTGCTGGACAGCGTCTTCGTGGCGCTTGCGGTGTGTCTCGACAGAATAGTCGGTTTCGGGGTCGGCGCGAAGTGCGTCCTCGGTGTCAGCCGGGCGTGGATACGACGGGGCCTCCGCCCCCAACAGCGTCTCGGGTTCGACGTGGATGGCGTCGGTCTGTGTCGATTTCTCGGGTAACAGGACGTGGAGACGAGCACGCATCCGGCCGCTAAACGGCGGCGTCACACGCAAAACCGCCTCCTGGTCGCTCGTCCGGTTGGCCTCCGTCGCGGAGACGACGTCCTCGACACTGACGGCAATCGACCGGATAGCGGTCGGCTCGGTCGCAGGCGGTGACATACACCACGTTAGTCGCCGGCACCAAAGACGGTTCTGGGTGGTCGAGTTTCACTCGTCGAACAGAAGCCAGCCGTAGGCCGATGGTATTTAATCATCGGATGTACAATGCCCATTCGAACAAATGGGATTCGTTGGCAGACGACCAGAACAGCCTCCTCGCAGGAGCATCAACCGGGCTACACGACAGCGAAAATGGGGGTTGGGATGTGGGCTCTGCACGGGCGTTTCCGCCGCTGAGAGCGTCCGAGAATTAACTTTGATAACCGACGGGTTGGATTTATGTAATCATCCGGACGAACTCTTTAGCGGTGTCTCACTGTGGGGGAGACAAATGCAACACAATCATCGGGAAGGGCTATGAGGGAAGAACAGGTTACTATACTCGTCGTTGATGACGAGACCGACATTGCCGACCTCTACACCACGTGGCTGGAGATGGAACACGAGGTGCGCACAGCCTACGGTGGGGAGGAGGCACTGGACAAAGTCGACGAGGACGTCGATATCGTCTTCCTCGACCGCCAGATGCCCGACTACTCGGGGGACGAAGTGCTGGAGCGGATTCGCGACCGTGAACTGGACTGTCGGGTCGTGATGGTAACAGCCGTCGACCCGGACTTCGATATCGTCTCGATGGGGTTCGACGACTACCTCACGAAGCCGGTGATGCGCGAAGACCTCAGTGACTCCGTCGAGACCATGACAGAGCGCGACGAGTACGACGAAACTCTCCAGGAGTACTACGCGCTCACGTCGAAAAAGGCCACACTCGAAGCCGAAAAGACCCCCTCGGAACTTCAGGATAGCGCCCAGTACCAGGAGATGGTCGAGCGCGTCGAAGAACTCGAACAGGAGGCAGACACGGCCGTGTCCGGGTTCGACGACGACTTCGATTCGCTGTTCCAGGAGTTCCCCGGCGGCGAGTAGCGAACACCCCCCACAGTATGCCGTCGACGTACGCCCGATTTCTCGACGAGTTCTACGCCCACGTCGACCACATGGGCCCGAAATCCAGAGAAAACCTCAGCGAGGAGTTCGAGACGTTCACAGCGTTCTACAACGCCGACACCGATGCCCTCCAGGAGGTACGTCTCGTCTCAGAGCAGCAAGCCGAGCGGACGGTCGCACTGCGAGAGGTACTCGCTCCCGATGAAGGCGTCGAGGAGAATCTACTCCGAATGCTGGTCTTGAATTTCCTGAAGCGACAACGCGAGAACATCGACGCGCGACAGTCCGTCGACGACCTGAACCTCAATCCCTACCTGGTCTCTCTGCTCAATTTCGACTCACCAGAGACGCTCGTGGAGTTTTACACCTACCAGTCAATCGGCCGGTCACTCGTGACGGCGATGGGTGACGAGTTCGAGACGTGGGCAACGGTACTCGGACTCGAAGCGACCGACCAGTCGGGATTCGATTGTGAGGTGACTCGGGATGGGACGCGATATTTCGTCCAGATCAAAAGCGGCCCCGACGTGCTCAACAAGGATATGCTAGAGACGCTCTCCTCGAATTTCGAGGATGCTGCCGAGGAACATCCGGGCTGTGAGTGCCTACTCGGACTGTGTTACGGAAAGCGGTCGGACATCTCGGGGAAGATTAGGAAGTATCTCCCCGGAGAAGACTTCGAGCACGTCCGCATCGGCGCTGAGTTCTGGGAGTTCGTGACCGGGAACCCCGACGCAGAACAGCGACTCAAAGCGACTATCGATGCGGCCACGGAGTCGTTCGACCAGTATCTTGCAGTCGTCGAATCCGAGCCACTCGACGACGAAACGTTCGCCGACCGGTGGGACCGGGATCTGGGAGTGGGGGAATGCGAGCGGCGCGAGGGCGAGGGGTGCGCCGACCGCATCGATACACAGATAGACACGCTACTGACGGAGTGGCACAACCGGTACGGCGAGGGTGTCGAATCCATAGACACGTTTCTCGATAGATAGCACGTGTCTCGTAGTCGACGGCGGAGAGATACCTGTGACTGCGGTCGTCGTGGAACCGAAGAATGCCCGGGGAGGGCTCCGAACCCTCGATCTCCGCATATCCC
>CAZFOF010000194.1:0-4585 GCA_964520265.1 uncultured Halobacteriales archaeon
AACCCCTCGACGATGTCCTTCTCGCGTTCGAGGAAGGACTCGGGGATGAACATGGGGAAATACGCGTTGTCGACGCCGGTGTCTTTGAACCAGCCGTCGAGGTGATTCTGGATGCGCTCCCAGATTGCATATCCACGGGGACGAGTGACGATGAATCCACCCATCGGTGCGTAATCCGCGAGGCCGGCCTTCTGGACGACTTCGGCGTACCAGTCACCGGTCGAGTACTCCTTTGACTCGGTGATGCCGAGTTCCTGCTCGCTATCGCTCATACAGGCCTGTCCGCGAGGGCAACAATAAACCCGCTGTCTTTCACCGTCGAAAAACGAGTGCGTCAGTCGTCGTCAGTCGAGGCGGCACTGGAACCGTCGATGTCGCGGGAGTCTGAGGCCTGAATATCCATCTCCGAGTCGTCGAGTTCGAACTGATTGACAAGTGACTCCAGTTCCGCGGCGTACTCGGCCAGCGAGTCGACGTCGCCCGCGACCGACTCGATTGTCTTGACCTGCCGGCGGGTCGCGCCTGCGGCAGTCTCGGCGTTGGTCGCCGTCTGGTCGCTGATTTCTTCGACCTGGTCGACCGTCGAAACGACCCGCTGGCTCGAACGGGCCTGCTCGTCGGTCGCGTCGTTGATTTCCTCGATGCCGGTGTTGACCTCCTCGACGAGCGTGACGATTTCTTCGAGTGCGTTGACCGCCCCTTCGACAGTCTCGATACCCTCGGAGACGCGACCGCCCATCTCCTGAATGTCGTCGGAGGCCTGGAACGTCCGCTCCTGGATGCGCTCGATGCGTGCCTCGATTTCTTTGGTGGACTGGGAGGCTTCCTCGGCGAGGTTCTTGATTTCGTCTGCCACGACCGCGAAGCCCTCGCCGGCCTCGCCCGCGTGTGACGCCTCGATAGAGGCGTTCAGCGCCAGCATATTCGTCTGGTCTGCGATGCTGTTGATGACCTCGACGATGTCGCCGATTTCTGCGACCTCCTCGTGGAGTGCTTCGACTTCGCCGATGGTCTCTGCGGTCTGCTGTTCGATTTCGTCCATCGACTCGACCGCTGCTTCGGCGGCCTCTCGGCCTTCTTTGCCGGTCTCGGCGGCACGCTGGGATTTGTTCGTCACGTCGTCTGCCGAGGCAGCGACTTCCTGCGTCGTCGCCGAAATGTTCCGCATGGCCTCGGAGACCTCCTGAACGTCTTCGGACTGCTCTTTGGCACCCTCGGAAATCTGCTGGACGGAGGTGTCCACTTCCTGGCTCGCCACTTCGATGTTGCCGAAGCTCTCGTCGACGGCGTTGCTCACCTCGTCGACTTTGGTGGCGAAGGACTCGACGTCTGCGACCGTCTCGGCCCACTCGTCGAGCATCTGATTGAACGACTCGGCGATTTCGACCATCGCTTCGCTCTCGCTTTCGGGGTCGAGTCGTCCCGTCAGGTCGCCCGCGGCACACTGCTCCATCACCTCGCTGTAGTCAGTCGCCTTCTCGCGGAGGTGTGAACTCAGCGCCTCGGCCTCGGCCTGTGCCTGTTCTGCCTGCTGTTTGGCCTGTTCTGCCCTGTCGCGTTCCGTTTCGATGTCGTCGATGACTGATTTGAGGTCAACGCGCATCGCCTCGAAGGAACCGTACAACTCCCCGATTTCGTCTTTCCGGTCGAGCGAGGGAATGTGGACGCCGAGGTTCCGGTTCGCGATGGCGTCGGCTTTCTCGGTCAACGTCTCCAGTCGCCGGATGACATCCCACTGGACAACCGCCCAGATAGCACCGAACCCGAGTGTCGCGATGAGGATGAGGAGGATGAGATTTGTCGAGATAGAGTTCCGAAGCGAGAACGCCTCACTCGTCGAGACGTGTGAGACGACGACCCAGTTCGTCGCGTCACTTGGGACTGGGGCGTAGCCCGCGAGGAACGACTGCGTCTCGCCGCCCATCGTCATGTCCATCCGCATCGTTCCGGTGGAGGCGTTGAGTCCCTCGGCGACGGCCATCGAACTGACACCCATCGAGTCGTTTTTGTGCTGGGCCAGAATGTTGTCTGTCTGCGGACTGAGAACGATCGACCCGCGGTCGTTGACGACGACAGAGAATCGGTCTTCAGTCCCGTTGAGGTCTTCTGCCCGCTCTTCGAGATCGACCAGCATCACGAGCAGGTGGCCGTGACCACTGCCGCTGCTGCTATCCTCCGAGTCGGCACTGTCGCCGTGGGCGTGGTCATCGTGTTCATCCGACGACTCCGACGTCGCAGTCGGCGTGGCGGTTGCGTCACCGTGAGAGTGGTCGCCGTGGCTCTCGGTCGCTGTTGCCGTCATCGTCGCCGTCGCTGTCGCCGTTGCCGTCGCGGTGGCGTCACCGTGTGAGTGGTCGCCGTGGCTCTCGGTCGCCGTTGCCGTTGCCGTTGTCTCGTTGTGAGTCGTGTTTTCGGTCGACTCCGCATCGTGGTGGTCGGAGCTACCCTCACCGTCGTCGTGGCCACCCTCGGAACTGCTATTCTCGGTGCTCTCCTGTGGCGGCACTGGGCTGACGACTGCGATGACTGGTTTGCCGCTGTTGGGGTCGACAAACGGCTCAGAGACGACAGTGTCGTCGTCAGTCTCGAAGGACATCTGGCTCGTTCGCAAGCCGGATTCTGACAGTGCCGTGCCGATGAACTCCTCGTTCGAACTGGCGAGAACTTCGGCACCCTGGGAGTCGACCATGTGGAGTGCTGTCACCTCAGATGGTAACCGACCAGTCTCAATCTCATCTGAGAGAAAGTGGTTGATCTGGTCTGGATCCTGATGGTGTCCTTTGATAACACGAGCCCGTGAGAGCAACCGTGTCTCGCCTCTGGTACGTTCGACCCACTGTCCGAGCACCTGCCCTTGCGTCGAAGCGGTACTCTTGAGTTGGGTGTTCGTCTGCTCGTTCAGTTTGGTGTCTGTCTGGGCGTAAATCACCCCACCAGTGATGACGACCAGCAGTATGACCGCCAGAAACCCAATCGCGAGTTTTGCGGTGTAGTTGCGCTGGATGCGAGCCGGCGCCAATCGCTGTAGCCACCGTTTCAACCCCTTCCTGAATTCCCGGTAGTATTCGCTTATTTGTTGTTTTGATAACGATGGAGGCATTCTAATCAGACTAGGTTATCTAAAAATGGATGTTTTGACTACTTAACGCCTGTGTCAATTCTAAATACATATTAGATTTAAATTAATTCTATAATATGATAACTGGAGTGCTACGAGCGTAGACGAAGACCAATCGTCGGGGTCGCGTGAATCCCGCTACCGGACACCGAATGGACTGTCGGTCGCCGTCCAGTCCCACCCGGGCAGGCGTGTCTGGACGCCCGCAGCGAGTGCTGCATCCAGGTCGTCGGCCCCCGCGGCGTCTTCGTCCGACCCGTGTGTGTGGACGTCCGCGTAATGGAAGGTCGCTTCCCCGAGGAGTCGAAGCGGTTGCTGTCCCGCCAGCATCGCCGCGAGTTCGCGTCCCAGGAGTTCGTCGACGACAAAGCCCGGATAGTCCTCCTCGACGTCGAGAGTTCGGAGGGTGCCGACCAGTGCTGCGACGTTGACCGCGAGGTCGCCGTCCGTGAACACCTCGTCGATGGCGGCGACGTACTGGTCGTCGTCGATGGGTGAGACCGTCGTATCGAACGCCTCGCCCAGGTCGGCACGGACATCGTTGACCAGCGGGACGACCACGTCTCCACGCTGTCGTGTCCACTGCCATTGCTCGCGTACAGTCTCCGGCGTGAGATGCATACTGGGACTGGGAGTGGGACGGTCTTGGCTTTTTGTGGAGGAGACTGGTAGCGACTGTGTATGAGTGGCGTTGACAGGTTTGCGAAGGCTTTTATAATACGGATAGAGTAACACCGGGTAGAGGTCGGTTTTCCGGACGCCTCCTGTTGTCCGGAGTTCCACTCCCCGAGCTCGGGGTTGTTCCACACTAACAATGACTTATCCGACTGGTACCTCCGAATCTGGTCAGGCAGGGCATCCAGAGGATGCACGCCGACCGTCACGACAGACGATTCACATTCTTCAGCTATGAGTACGGTAGACAAGCGGTTAGAAGAGATGCGAGATGAGATTACGAACGAAGTCCCCAACGACATCACGATAACCGAGGTGACCTACGAGGGACCGGAACTGGTGATATACACGCGCAATCCGAAGCGGTTCGCCCAGAACGGCGACCTTGTCCGGCAACTCGCCTCGCAGTTGCGAAAGCGCATTACGGTTCGCCCGGACCCGGCCGTCCTCTCGCGGCCGGACGATGCGCGGGACACCATCATGCAGACCATTCCCGAAGAGGCCGGTGTGACCGACCTGGATTTCCACCCTGATACGGGTGAGGTCGTCATCGAAGCCGAAAAGCCGGGGATGGTCATCGGACGCCACGGGTCGACACTGCGTGAGATCACGCAGGAAGTCGGCTGGACGCCGGAAGTCGTTCGGACACCGCCTATCGAATCTTCGACGGTCAAAAACGTCCGGAACTTCCTCAAGCAGGAACGCGAGGAGCGCCGGGACGTGCTGGAACGCATCGGCCGGCAGATTCACCGCGAGGAGATGTCCGACGACGAGTACGTCCGCATCACAACA
>CAZFOF010000195.1:0-4296 GCA_964520265.1 uncultured Halobacteriales archaeon
GAGTTCCACCGCATCATCGAGGACTTCATGATTCAGGGCGGCGACCCGACCGGCACCGGCCGCGGCGGCCCCGGCTACCAGTTCGACGACGAGTTCCACGACGAACTGACCCACGACGGACCGGGCATCCTGAGTATGGCCAACTCCGGGCCGAACACCAACGGCTCGCAGTTTTTCATCACACTCGACGCCCAGCCACACCTGGACGGCAAACACGCTGTCTTCGGTGAGGTAACCGACGGGATGGACGTCGTCGAGGAAATCGGCAACGTCAACACCGACATGCACGACGCCCCGACGACACCGGTCACGCTCGACAGCGTCGAAATCCACGAGTAGCGACGAACTCCCGATTTGTTCTGCCAGCAGCGACAGACAGAAGCCACGCGACACGCAACCGCAGGTATGGACGAGGACGCTTCGGAGTCGATAGACCCGACTGAGGTGGGCGAACGCGACGCGCCACCAGTCGCCGAGAAACCCTACAAGATTCTCTTCGAGGCCAACAAGTGCATCGGCGCGGGCAAGTGCGCGGAAGTCTCGGACAACTGGTCGCTGGACATCTCGACGGGTATCGCCAGTCCCGAGGCCTACTTCATCGACGAGCAGCACCTGTCCGAGAACGTCGAAGCCGCCGAAGTCTGCCCGGCGAAAAAAGACCGGGGTGTCATCCACGTCATCGACCGCGAAACCGGCGAGGAAATCGCACCCGACCCCGACGGTGACGGGACAGTGTCGGTCGACTGGTAAACGTCGCGCCGGTGTTCCTGGCGGGGATTAGGCACCGGTGAGACCCTTGTCGTTGCGCTTCGTGGGGTCGCTGTACTCATCGAGGTGGCGACCACAGTCCTCACAGCGGAAGGCGTATTTTTCGATGTTGACACAGCAGGAGTCGACCGTCTCGGAACTCTCTGCAAGCGGGCCACCGCAGGCAGGACAGTCCGTCCGGCAGGTGCGCAACGTAGTGAGGATGTCCTGGCGCTGTTCGACCGGGACACTCTCCCAGCGGTCTGTCCAGTCGGCGAGTGCGCGGTGTGTCGCGATGTCGGTCTGGAGTGCCACATTGCTGGGCCACTTGCGGATTCTGATGCCGACCTCGTAGGCCGGATAGTCGCGGCCGGTGTCGGTCACCTCCGACGGGTCGGCGTCGAACAGTTCGGCGACGGTCTCGGCGTCGAGGGTCGTGGCCTGGATGGCAGCGAGTTCCTCGTTGACCTGGCGTTCGAAGGCGTCGGTCAGGCGCACGTCTCCCGACGGTTCGCTGGTGACGATATCGTGGTCGCGGAGAAACGCCTCGGTATCGACAGTGTTCTCGCGGTTGTGACGGTGCTTCTCGACTGTCTCGCGGGTCGCTTCGGTGGGTGTCGGCTCCTTGCCGAAGGCTTCGAGCACTCTCACGGGAAGATACTTCGCGGTCAGTGCAGGTGTGTAGGGGACGAGATAGCCACGGAGATAGATTGCCAGCGCCGAAAGCACGAAGACGCCGACTGCGAGTTCGATTGACACCACCGCGAGTCCACCGGCAAGCGCGACGGCAACGACGAGATTGAGCACAGTACAGGGCAGACAGCGGTTCTCCCCGGTGTGTTCCGGTCGCCGGAGTCGGTCGAACAACGGGGACTGCGACATAACTCAGGTGAGTGACTCCAGCGTAAAAAGCAGGTCGCACGGCGCGGAGGCGTCACTCTGCGAGGAGTCGAATCGTCGTCTGGGCTGCCAGTCCCTTCTGGCTCGCATCGGGGATGTTCAGCGCCGCAGAGAGTGTGTAGGAACCGGGGTCGGCGAGTTCCCATTCGGAGTCGGAGAGCTGGAAGCGCTGTTGCCAGCGGCGGGTGAACTGCTTGCACTCGCTGCGGTCGAACCGGAGCGCACCGGATTCCGCTGGTGGCTGCTGGAGGGGAACGTGAGCAGCCTCCTCGATGTCGTCGACGTACCAGTTCCACAACAGCGGCGACTGCGTTTTGAGCGTCACGGGAAACGGCATCGCGTTCTTCATCGTGACACGGAAGGGAACGGCTTCGCCGGGGGAAAACTCCGTCTTCGGCGTCTCGATATCGACGGAAATCGCGTAGTGCCGAAGGCGTGTCGGGACGAGTCGGCGACTCCAGGCCGCGCTGTTTATCGAGCGTGCCGCCTGTGGCGTGGCCTCTCCGTTGTGCTCGGCCGGACTGTGGGGGTCGTCGTCGTCCCGGTGAAGCGCACTCGATTCGTAAATCCGACGCATCACCCGCTGTAGGTGGGCAACGAGTTAAAACGTTGTTGTGGCTCATACGGATTGCTGTACCTGTTTTCCGGGACGACCGCACGCCTTCGTGCGGTCAGTCTGGTACTGACGTACAGCAGTCCGTATCAGTCGTCTGCGGTAGCGCTGCCTGGCTCGCTTTCGGGGTGGTCTGTCTCGTACGCGTCGTCGTAGAGGTGGCAGGCGATACCGTGTGTCTCACCCGTCATCACATCCCGTGGCTGGTCGGTCTCACAGGGAGAGACGGGCGCATCCTCGAATCGCTCGCGTGCCGCTTCGAGGTCTTCGCGTTGGAGGTGGCCGACAACATCCGAGACCACGTCCTCTGCCTGGGGGTCGCCGAGTCGGTCGGGCAGTCCGAACTCCTCGCGGACGAGACGGTCGAGTTGCTGTCTGCTCGCCTCCGAGGGGTCGATGCGTTCGACATCCTCGACACGGTCGGCGTCTTCGGCACTCTCATCGGCAGTGAGAGCGGCGACAGCCTCGATGTTCTCGGCGTTTGCCACCCGTAATTTCAGGTTGACCAGCGACCGCCACGCCTCCTGTGAGAGGTCGTACTCCTCGGGTTGGATGATGCGTGGGCACCGGGTGTGGAACCGGCAGCCAGATGGCGGATTGAGTGGCGAGGGGACGTTTCCGGGCAGGAAGATCTGGTTGCCCTCCCACTGTGGGTCTGGTTCCGGAATCGCAGAGAGCAACGCCTCCGTGTACGGGTGATACGGTGGCTGGAACACCTCCTCAGTGGTGCCAACCTCTGCGAACTCGCCGAGATACATCACAGCGATGCGGTCGGAGATGTGCTCGACAACGCTCAGGTCGTGTGCGATGAAGATATACGAGAGGTCGAACTCCTCCTGAAGGTCTTCGAGCAGGTTGAGAATCTGTGCCTGGACGCTCACGTCGAGTGCGCTGACGGGCTCGTCACAGACGATAATCTCGGGGTCGACAGCCAGCGCGCGAGCGATACCGATTCGCTGGCGCTGGCCCCCGGAGAACTCGTGGGGGTAGCGATGGGTGTGACTCGGATTCAGCCCGACGATATCCAGCAGTTCCTTGATTCGTTCCTCGCGTTCGCGCCCGCTGGCGATGTTGTGGATATCGAGTGGCTCGCCGATGATATCGCCGACGGTGAGTCGGGGGTTCAGGCTGGCGAAGGGGTCTTGGAAGATGTACTGGATGTCCTTGCGGCGGTCACGGAGTTGGCTCTCGGAGAGGTCGTTGAGCCGTTCGTCGCGGTGGTAGATGTCACCGTCAGTCGGTTCCTGGAGGCGTAACAGCGTCTGCCCGAGCGTACTCTTGCCACAGCCACTCTCACCGACGACGCCGACAGTCTCGCCCTCGTAGAGTTCGAGGTCGACGCCGTCGACGGCTTTGACCTTCTGTTCGCGACCCAGGAGACTGTCGATGATGCCGCCACTGGAGTCGTAGTACTTCTTGAGATTCTCTGCGCGGAGAATCGGCTGCTGGTTAGACATCGTCACCTCCCTCGATGGGGACGTTTGGCGGTGGCTCCTCGCCACGAATCTCCACCTCGTAGTCGAGTTCACCGTCGAACTCGTCGGTGTAGGCGAGACAGGCCGAGACGTGGGTTGCGCGTTCGCCCCTGTCCTCTCTGCCCGTCTCCGGGTCGAGCAACGGCGGCTCACTGCGCGTGCACTGCTCGGTCGCGAACGGGCACCGCGGGTGGAAACTACAGCCGGGCGGCACGTCGACGAGGTCGGGCATGGTTCCCGGAATCGTCTGGAGTCGCTCGCGCGTGTCACCGATGCGCGGTATCGAACTCATCAGCCCGACGGTGTAGGGGTGTTTCGGGTCGTAGTAGAGGTCGTCGACCGGTGCCTTCTCGACAGGTTTGCCGGCGTACATCACCATCACGCTGTCACAGACACGGGCGACGACGCCCAGGTCGTGTGTGATGAGTTGAATCGCGACGTCGAACTCGTCGGCGAGTTCCTCGATTTCGTCGAGAATCTTCGCCTCGGTCGTCACGTCGAGTGCCGTCGTCGGCTCGTCGGCGATGAGCATATCCGGGTCACAGGACAGCGCCATCGCGA
>CAZFOF010000195.1:4334-4551 GCA_964520265.1 uncultured Halobacteriales archaeon
CTCGGAAATCTGCTCGCCGACCGTGTAGACGGGATTGAGTGCGGTCTGTGCATCCTGGAAGATCATCGCAATCTCGTTGCCCCGCACAGAACGAATCTCGTCTTCGCTCAACTCCAGTAAGTCGCGGTCTTTGAACTGAATCGAGCCGCTCTCGATTTGCCCTGGACTCTCGATGAGACGCATCAGGGAGAGCGCGGTGACGCTTTTGCCAGCCCCG
>CAZFOF010000196.1:0-4534 GCA_964520265.1 uncultured Halobacteriales archaeon
AGTTCCTCGCGGGGGACAGTCGCGTCGATGTCTTTGAGGTTGTGTTCCTCGGCCCCGCGTACCTCGATATAGTCGCGGCTCATCTTGACAGTGCCACGGCTTGGAGGAGTGAAACCCTATCGGTTCAGATATTCCGGCTGTCGTCGACCCAGACGTCCGCGTCGAGAACGATAGACGCCTCGTCCAGAACCGGCTCTCCGCCGCGGTTTTTCGGAACCGTCAACTGGTACTCCATGGTGTCGGACAGCGAGACCAGATCCAGGTTCCAGACAACGTCAGCGACGGTCAGCGTCACGTCGCGCAGGGCCGGGGGCTCCTCCAGCGTGATACAGTGCAAGACCCCGAGCCCACCCGTGTCCAGCACTGTCGTCTTGAGTTGGTTGAGCACCTCGCGGTAGGCGTCCTTGGGTTCGGCCTCCTCCAGCGGGTTGACCGGGTCGAGGATCACGTTCGCCTGCTCGTCGACCTTGCTGACCATCTCGTAGGCGGTGTCGAGGATGTTGTCCTCGTACGTGAACGACGGCATGTAACTGCGACTCCCGGTCATCTGTTTCAGGAGTTCGTTGTCCATCTTCTGGGACTTGCCCGCGTACTCGACGAACACGTCATCGGTCGACAGTTTCTCGAGGTCGTTCTCGACGGAGCTGGTGTCGCGCAACGTCGTCAGGTACAGCGTCGGGCGTGTCTCGATCAGTTCGTGCAACAGCGCCTCGCTTTGCATCGCCGGACCAGCGAGGACTGCAATCAGACTCCCGCGCTCGATGCCGCCCGACATTCGCCTGTCAATGGCGTCGATTCCAGTTGAGAGCCGTTCCCCCATGTAACACCGTACTATTGTGAGTTAAGAGACATAAGTCGTCCGGCCGGTGGCTCTCGGCGCAATGCTCGCTACAGCGGAGTGGGTCTTCGCAGTCGGGTGAAAAGATACTTGACACGACGGGAGAGTTACAGACGTATGTCACCCGCCTCAGACGGCCTCTCCACGATCGACCTCGACGGGAGCAGTTACACCGTCGAGCAATCGCTCATCCGCAACAAGTACGCCGCCTACGACGCCGACGGGAACCTCCTCCTCCGTGCCAAACAGAAGCTCTTCAAGATGAAAGAGGAGTTCCCGTTCGTCGACGCCGACGGTACCGAGGTGTTCACCGTCAAAGCCGGCGGCATCATGGACGTGGCCGGTAACTACGCTCTCATCGACGCACAGACCGACGAAGAGGTCGCAGTCCTCGACAACGACTTCTCCATCCTCCAGGACACCTGGCGGATTCGCGACCCCGACACCAACGCCGAAATCGCCCAACTCAACTCCCGCGGGGCACTTTTCACGCTCGCGCGTCACTACATTCCACTCGTCGGCCCGCTCATCCCCCACAAATACGAGATTAGCGATGCACAGGGCGACCACGTCGGCACCATCGACGGCCAGATGTCGCTACGCGACCGCTACGAAATCACCATCGATGACGCCAGCGACGTGCCGACGGATGCCGTCGTCGCCGCCGCGATGGTCATCGACGCCATCCAGAACAACTAGGTCAGACGCGTTCGGGGAGCCACCCGCCGCTGACTTCGACGTTCTGTCCGCTGATGTAATCGCTGTCCGCGTCGAGGAAAAATCGCACTGCCTGTACCATGTCCTCGAAGGAGGCGGGCCGCCCCTGTGGGAGTTCCTCGGGAAACTCGTCGGAGTTCTCGACGACGTACGGCGAGATGGCGTTGACCGTGATGCCGTCGTCCTGCGTGTCGGCGGCGAGCATCCGCGTGAACATCAACACGCCCGCTTTCGCCGCGAAATAGGGGAAATTCTCCGGGCTGACCAGTCCCTTCTCACTGGAGGCATAGCCGACGTTGACGATGCGACCGAACCCCGCCTCGCGCATCGCCGGGAGCGCCCGCTTCGCACAGAGATACGTCGCCGTCAGGTTCGTATCCATGACGGTGTGCCAGGTTTCGATGTCGATGTCCTCCCAGTGACGGGGTGCGAAGGCGCCGACGTTGTTCACCAGCACGTCGACGGGCCCGAGCGTGTCCTCGACAGCCTCAAAGAGTGCCTCGACGTCGTCGGGGTCGGTCACGTCCGCGCCGACCGTGGTCGCGGCGACATCGTGGTCGCGAGCGGCGGCGGCCACGTCCTCGGCTGCCTCGTCGCTCGTTCGGTAGTGGACGGCCACGTCTGCACCGTCCGCGGCCAGTGCAAGCAGAAGTTCACGGCCGACGCCTTTCGCACTCCCGGTGACCAGCGCGACCTGACCCGACAAATCGGGGGAAAGCATAGCACCCGCTACGGCCCCAGACCGTTTGAAGCCACGGGCACCGCTAGAGTCAAAAGGTCGGCCGCAGGGAAGTCGGAAGTCTCTGCCGGAACAGATGTGGGGCCCATACACCTCGAAGTGTCCTCGCTGGAGGCGTTCAGGGAGTTCTATGCGGACAC
This sequence comes from uncultured Halobacteriales archaeon, assembly GCA_964520265.1. Classification (GTDB taxonomy): domain Archaea; phylum Halobacteriota; class Halobacteria; order Halobacteriales; family Haloarculaceae; genus Salinibaculum. Next base: position 2,435 of record CAZFOF010000196.1, read on the forward strand.
CGTCGGGTTCGAGGTGCAGTTGGAGCCGCCAGCGGGACTGTTCGTGTCTGCAGGGGGACACCACCACCACCACCACCACCACCACCACCACATCGGTGCGAACACGTTTCGTCACCGATCCGGGCCAGTCGGCGGCAGAGGGCTCTCCTGGTTCGAAGTGCACCTTCCAGACACTGCGGCGCTTGACGTGCTTCGAGACCGTTTCGCCAGCAGTCAAATGCCAGTGACAGAACCCGATGACTCTCACCCTCACTACGTCTACAGAGTAGGGAGCGGTTGCCGAAAAGATATAACCGACGAGAGCGCCAATCCAGGAACATGAGTCTCACCCGTGATGAAGATGTGCTCGATGGCGAGCCGCGAATCGACGGAACACGGATCGGAGTTCGCCACGTTGCGGCACGGGTGATTGACAGCGGACAATCCCCTGCTCACGTCGCGGATCAACTCGACGTGCCCATTGCAGACGTGTACGAAGCCCTCTCCTACTACTACGGTCATATCGACGAGATGCGCGAGCTCGAAGCAGAGAACGAAGCCGCATTCGAGCGCGTTCGGGAATCATCACTCAAGCCGAAAGAGACCGTGAAGTGACGGGGACACGACTTCTGCTTGACGAACACGTCGGTCGAGTCTTCGAACGACTACTCCGAGAGCGCGGGTACGACGCTGAACAGGCGAAAGACCGGTTTGGTGAACACACGAGTGACGCCGAACTGCTGGAGTGGTGTCGTGAAACAGGCACCGTCCTCGTGACGAACAACGCAAAGGATTTCGAGCCACTGCACCACGAACACGACCACGCGGGTCTCCTGCTCTATTACGAGCAGAAATTACCGGACACTGACCCGGAAGGACTTGCTCGAACCGTCGACGAGGTGTTCAATCAGTATGGGAGCGATGGTGTCGAAAACCAACTTGTCGATCTTGGTGAGTGGTACGAGTGGCTCCACGAGTGAAATTCGACCGTCTCCGTTGCATACGTTATCGAGATTGAACATTCGTCCGCGAGAAACCGTCGCCGTTTCCGGCAAAGAAACGTCACTCGTCCGATGATTTAGCCCGGTCTTTCCACGCCTGTTCCTGGGCGCGTTCGCTGACGTGGCGGTGACCGTCGGCAACGTCGTCACGGGCACGCTCCTCGAAGCCGGTCAGGTCGGAAAGAAATCCCTCCTGGTAGCTCTCTAGAACGTCGTACGACCAGCGCCCCTCGTCGATGACCCCTCGGGGGAGGTACTCGTCGCGGAGCGCGTCGGCGAGTTCCTCGTGGTCTGCCGCCCGGAGCAGTTGCTCGGCGTCGGCGAGGTGATCCATGGCGTGCCCCGTCTTGTGGTGGAACTCGACGAGGTCACCGTGTGCGCGGTGGAGCCACTCCACGGCGAGTTCGACCCGATGGAGCGCGTCCTGCTCCGTCTCGCTGAGGTCGGGAAGCGACCGACTGTCTGTCGACGAGTCGCGTTTGGCCATGTTTACTGGTAGCACACCACAACAGATAGGAGTGTCGGCACTCAGAGTGCGTTTTCGACGGCACTGGCGACACTGCGGGCTTTCTCCGCGAGTGGTTCGGGTACCTCACCGGCGGCGACGGCCGCGTCGAGTTCGTCGTCGTCGACCCGTTCGACCGTCCCGTCGGCGTGTTTGATAACGTCGACGTGTAAATCGACGTAGCGGACACTGTCGGGGAAGACCTCGACGGGGGTACAGATGTTGACGTAGGTTCCCCGACGGGTGCCGTCGTCGCCCCGGTAGACGGTCGGATACCACCAGCGTCCCTCCTCGAATTTGGTGATTGCCACGTCGCCGGCCCGGCGCTTTGTTCCCAGCGCGTCGTAGGTGCCACCGGGTGACATCTCGCGTTCGACAGTCACGGAGCCGTCGGCGTCACAGACGGTTACCTCGCCACGGCCCAGTACGATACACCGGCCATCGGGTTTGCCGTGGCCGATTTCGACCGTCTCGCCCTCGCGTGGGCCGAACTGTCTCGTGACCACGTCGAAGGGGAAATCCTGCGCACCGTCGGCGCTGGTGGCGTCGGCACAGACGGCCTCCACGAAGTCCACCGCCGCGCTCGCGGTCGCGTCGCCGGCCTTGATGCGGTGG
>CAZFOF010000197.1:0-4519 GCA_964520265.1 uncultured Halobacteriales archaeon
ACTCTGGCTTGCTGGTGTTCTCACCGTCTGCGAGGCGGTCAACACAGTTGCTAATATCGTCGGTGGCGCGTTTGATGGCTTTCTGCACGAGGTTGGCGTGCAGACCGTTCGTCTCGTGGCGCAGTTCGTCGTAGATGGCGGCCTCAGCCTCGCTCTTACTGGTTACGCAGTCTTCCTCGGGGTAGCGCCACGCCCAGTCTGCCGTGCGGTTGGCACAGTACTGGAATTTGGAGTTGGTGGCGTGGAGGTCACTCTTGCGGTCGTCGGGCACGTCAAGTCGAACCCGAACCGTGCGAGTCACGTCCCACGCCATACTTCACAGTAATGACTACTCTTTATTAATATTTTTGAATACACGGAGGAGTCAGCAATGCCGTTGCCGGTGGATTGGTTCAGGGAGCTTACGCGCTTCCTCCCACGGCTCAAGCCGTGGGGCTTCCGCGCTGTACCGCTGTGAGTTCGGAACCAAACGTGCCAGGGAATGCCTGTCGCCGGACAGCGTGGCACGCCAGACGCCAACGTTTTGCACACGCCGGACTACCTGTGAGTATGGAGTCAGAGGACGTCGAAGCACTCATCGAAGACGGGATTCCAGAGGCAACGGCGACAGTCACGACACCACGCGACCCGGACGACGACGAACACTTCGCGGCAGTCGTCGTCTCCCCGGTTTTCGAGGACGAATCACTCGTCGACCGACACCAGTACGTCTACGACGCGCTGGATGGGTACATGACCGACAGTATCCACGCAATCGAGATTACCGCTTACACCCCGGAAGAACACGACCAGGAAGCCGGTGAGAGGCACAACCCATAAACTCGTACCGGCACTATCGGGGGACATGGCCTTCGAGCAGGAGTCCGACTACACACAGGACGAACTGAACGAGAAAGTCGATGACCTTCTCGAATCGAACGAGGTCGTCCTGTTCATGAAAGGCACCGAACTGATGCCCCAGTGTGGCTACTCGCGAAAAGCACTGGCGCTCATCCAGCAACACCGCGGCGAGGACATCGAGTGTGTCGATGTACTCCCAGCACTCGACCAGTATCGCGTTGCTCTCGAACGACACAGCAACCGGGAGACGATTCCACAGACGTTCGTCGACGGTGAGTTTGTCGGGGGCAGCGATATTCTGGAACAACTCCAGGAGCGCGGCGAACTCGGCGAGAAACTGACTGTCTAAGACTACGAGCGGTCGACGATGCGGCCGACGACGACGCCTGCGGCGAGTATCAGCGCGGCGAGCACCGAATAAAAGCCTGCCTCCGCGTAGGCCCCGTTCTGGACGGCAACCCACGAAACCGGCAACACCAGCAAGGCGGCCATGAAGTGCAAGCCCACGATGACCTTCCCCAGCGAGAACGGCCCCGGAATCTCGAAGCCGAAACTCTCAGACGGCGCAGGGTCGAGTTCCGTATCGAGGTAGTCCTCGATTTCTTCCTTGTCGTCGCTCACAAGTGGCCTTTGAACCCGGTCGTATAAACAAGGTGCGAAACAGACGAGTATCCAACAAATACACCCACGGTCAGGCGATGAACACCGGAGCAGCGACGAGAGCCGTGACCGTCACCACGTACACTGTCGCCGACAGCGCCCAGTCACGACGCACCCGGGGCACGCGCTCGTCGGGTACACGCCCGTAGACCGGGACGACGAGATAGGAGAAGAAGACGACCATCACCGGCAGCTGGACGAACGCCGCGGTGACAAAAGCGGCGACTGGCCCGAGCGCGGTCAGTGTCTCGACAGCGAGTGCGAGCGTGACCAGCAACAGCCCACTGCCCGTCCCCGCGCCGTAGTGTACCACTGTCGCCAGGCGGTGTGGAGCACTAGACAGCGGCGTGTCCGTCAGCGTCCCCGCTGCGACGTAGGGCGACGTCGTCCCCTCCGGCAGTCGCCGCATCGCCATGTCCATGACGAGTGTCGCCAGAAGTCCAGCGGCACCACCAAGAAAGAGACGGTTCGACAGTGAGAGTCCGGTCTGGAGTGTCACCTGAGACATACCGAACAGTTGTACTCGATAAACAAATATACCACTTTTATCACCCATCAACGGTTCAATAGATGCGTAGGACAGGTTTCGATGAGGACTCTCGCAGTGTTGTATACGGGGATTTATCTCGTGACGGCGGGCCTCGCAGGGGGATTGGGGTATTGGGCGGTGACACGAACCGCAATTCGGTCGCGTCGCTGGTTCGGCCTGCTCATGACCGCCATGTTTCTGTGGACGGCCCTCGCACTCGTGAGTCTCATCGCCCCTGCAGAACCGATACAGCAACTGTTGCAGGCCGCCTGGGGAGCCACTGGACTCACTGTGGTCATCCTCTGGCTGGCGTTCACCGTCGATTACACGCATCGGTCGGTGCGTGAAAGTTGGGTCATCCGGGCGTTCGGTGCCATCTATGCCGTGTTGGGCATACTGGCGGCCACCAGCCCGTGGCACAGCCTTTACTACGGTTCGATGGTCGTCACAAGCACGCCACTCACACACGTCGTGACGACCGCTGGCCCAGCACGGCTCCCGGTCATCGTCTATACGCTGAGTGGTATTGGCATCGGGACGTACTATCTGGGAAACCTCTTCAAGATGTCTCACGAACGGTCGAGAACTCCGACGCTCGTTCTCGCGGGTGGTGTCATAGTTGGGGTTGTCCCGTTCATCGTCACACAACTCGGTCTGACACCTATCGAGACGTACGACCACACGATATTCGGTGTCTCCGTGTTCGTGTTGGCAGTGAGTTATGCCGTGTTCAGACACAGCTTCTATGACCTGGTTCCAATCGCCCGCGACGTGGTACTGGACGAAATCGAGAACCCGCTGTTCGTGCTGGGAGACGACTACACGCTCGCGGATTACAACACCGCAGCGTCGGCACTCGTCCCGGCAGTCGACTCGGAGAGTATCGGGACACGCATCGATGAAGTCGTGCCGGGACTGGAGGCGTCCGTTGTCGATTCCGCAGCAGACGACGACACCGAGGTGAGGTTGCCAGTGGCGGAGGGGTCTCGGGAGTTCGACGTCGTCACATCAGAGCTTCGAGCCGGGGCAAAAAAAGAAGGATACGCGTTACTCATGCGGGACATCACGGAACGCAACCGGCGTGAGCGACGGCTCAAAAAGCAAAACGAGCGCCTCGACCAGTTCGCAGAGGTCGTCTCACACGACCTCCGCAATCCACTGAACGTCGCACAGGCGCATGTCGAACTCCTCGACGGCGACGAGACACACGTCGATACGCTCGATGATGCTCTCGAACGGATGGAGTCGATAATCGATGATATGCTGTTGCTCGCACAAGTTGGAGACAGCCTCGACGAGACCGAGTCAGTCAATCTGCAGAAGGCATCGACGCGGGCCTGGGACATCGTCCAGACTGGCGGGGCAACCCTCGACTCGGAAGTGCCCTGGGCGTTGACAGTCGACGCCGGTTCCGGCCTGCTCGAACACGTCTTCGAGAACCTGTACCGGAACGCAGTCGAGCACAACGACGACGACGTGACGGTTCGCGTCGGAGTGCTCGAAGAAGATGCCGGATTCTACGTCGGAGACGACGGGAACGGTATCTCAGAAGCCGAACGCGAATCAATCTTCGAACACGGCTACACGACCGACTCGGACGGCACCGGCCTCGGCCTGGCAATCGTCAGTGACATCGTCGAGGCACACGGCTGGCAAATCTGTGTGACCGACAGCAATACAGGCGGTGCACGCTTCGAGATACGGGACGCAAACGTCCACCGGTAGCTGGCTTCGACCACCGACACCTGAACGCACCAGCAGTATTTTTCTACGCTCGCCCCTTCGTGTGAGTGTGTCACGTACTGCCGTGCTTTTCGACCTCGACGGGACGTTGATTACGCGGACACAGGACATAGAGGCAGTGTACGAGCAGGCGTTCGAACAGGTCGGTGTCGAGCCATTTGGCGACCCCCCGGCGCTGTGGGAGACTCTCGACGGCCCACCGAAACCCGACGACGAGGTCGGATACCTGGCTGCCGGGTTCACTCGCCTCGCCGCACAGCACGGCCGGCGGGACGTCGACCCGCTCCGTCTCTCGGAGGTGTTCGTCGCCGGCATCGACAACACACAGGTCAGCTACCGGCCCGACGCCGAAGCAGTGTTACGCATGGCCGGTTCCATCGGGAGTGTCGGCATCGTCACGAACGGGCCACGCCACCGGCAGGAGCCGAAAGTCGACGCCCTGTCACTCCAGGAGTACGTCGACACCATCGTCTACGCTGGCGATTTGCCACGGCGCAAGCCACACGCCGAGCCCTTCGACCGCGCGCTCACGGCGCTGGGAGCCAACGCCGCAGATGCCCTCTACGTCGGTGACTCGCTGGCCTACGACATCGCAGGTGCTCACAACGCCGGACTGCGAACCGTCTGGCTGAGCGATGGCACAGATCCTGATCCATACCAACCGGGGTGGACGATAGACTCACTGGCCGAACTCTCGGAGCAACTCACCGACGAGAGAGAATAGGGACAGCAACCCGTATCAGGCGC
>CAZFOF010000198.1:0-4492 GCA_964520265.1 uncultured Halobacteriales archaeon
CGGCCCGAACGTCCCCCGGATGGTCGACGCCGACGAACCGCCCCAGGCGACCGAGGACGAGAACATCATCCCGCCGGAGAAATTCGATATGAAACTGATGAGTATGGACTTCCTCGCCGGCGAGGACGACCCTGTCATCTGGCGTGGTCCGATGGTGCACAACCTCCTGACGGAGTTCTGGGAGAACGTGCTCTGGGGTAACCTTGACTACATGATTGTCGACCTGCCGCCGGGCACCGGCGACACGCAACTGACGCTTCTCCAGAGTGTCCCTGTCTCCGGTGCGGTCATCGTCACGACGCCCCAGAAAGTCGCCATCGACGACGCGCGGAAGGGACTCAAGATGTTCGGTCGCCACGACACGCCGGTGCTGGGCATCGTCGAGAATATGTCGTCGTTCCACTGTCCCGACTGTGGTAACGACCACGCGATTTTCGGCGAGGGTGGCGGACACGACCTTGCCGACGAGGTGGAGATGCCGTTCCTCGGTGAGATTCCAATCGACCCCTCGATTCGGGAGGGCGGCGACGAAGGACAACCGATGGTACTCGACGAGTCAGAGACCAGCCAGGCACTCCGTGACTTCGCCGAGAAGACTGCCAATATGCAGGGTATCATCCACCGGCGTCGCGTGAGCGGTCGCTGACTGCGGACGCGAGACTCTTGTCTCATACAACACGCGGATTCCGTTCATTCCGGCTCTGGGTTACTGATCCGGAAACGACGAAAGGTCATAGCGATTCCCCAGATAGCAAGTGAACCAAATCCCACAATATACTGCCTCGATTACAACGCCACCTGTACCGAGGAGAATCAGTTGACGGCCTTGGAGAGTTCGGCACCCGCTTTGAACTTGACCACGTTTTTTGCCGCGATTTGGATCTCCTTACCCGTCTGGGGATTCCTACCCGTCCGTGCAGATCGCTTCGAGATACTGAATGAACCGAATCCGATCAGCGACAGTCTATCACCCTTCTTCAGGGCCTCCGTCGTCACGTTGATGAACGCGTCAATCGCCCGCTTTGCGTCTGCTTTCGAGAGCCTGCTCTCCGAGTCACGTCCCGTTTCATCCGCGAGGTACTCCGCGTCAATTATCACGTCGGCGTCCCGGCACTTGGCGCTGGCCTCGTCACCCTTGCCAGGATTGAGATCGAGGGCGGCCGCGAACTCTGGACACGACCCGAAGGTCACTGGCGAGTCAGCGGGGTGCCTGCGTTTGGACTGCGGATTGCGTCCCGTCCGTGCGGAACGCTTTGAGATACTGAATACACCGAAACCGACCAGTACGGCACTCTCACTTTTTTCCAGGGCCTTCGTCGTCGCGTTGGTAAACGTGTCAAGCGCCCGCTCTGTGTCCGCCTTCGAGAGTCCGGCTTGGCTCGCTATCTGCTCGATCAACTCCGCTTTGTTCATCGCCGCCGCTGTTCCCGGGAATGCTCCCAGACCCAACCCGATGACTACCGCTCCGGAACCGACGGTCTGGAGTAGTCTCCGCCGAGATACCGTCGTCAGGCCACTAGAATTTTTTGTCATAGACAATCTTATAAAGATACTCATATAAACTATATAACCTTTCTGGGAGCGCAGCAGGGCAGCTACCGGCAGGGATTGCGTAGTATTCGAATCGGCATAGTGCCCTACCTGGCTGTCTGTGACTCTGCACCCACAGATCAATCTGCAGCAACTTCGACGCCGAGGTCTTCGAGCGTCCACTGGACGACACGGGCCTCGACCAGGTCGCGGTCTTCCGGATTGTCGCCGAGTTCGAATGCATCCAGTGTCTCGCGTGCTCGCGAGAGTAACTCTCGTTCTTTCGCCTGCTGGTCTTGGCGCTTCGTGTTCGCGTTGGTCAGCGCGTCGAAATCCTCCCGCAGGTCGAAGTCAGCACAGGCGGCGTTGCACCGACCGATTGGGTTCATGCCCGTCTCCAGTACTAACTCCCGGACAATCTCCCAGTCAGACTCACAGAAATACAGCGAGACCTCACCGATGATATCCCGCCAGGAGATGCGACCGCTGCGCGCCATCGCCTCGATTGCACGCGGCGGCAGGTCGAGACGATGAGTCGTCTCTGTATCCTGGCAGAGACAGCACGGTCGCTCTCGCTTTCCTGTGTACATACAGCCGTTTCAGGGCTGGACGCGCTTGAACGTAGTGGTCGCGGGAATCTCCCACCCGCTCAGGCGACCGTCAAAAACAGGACAAACAGCGTCCCGAGGAGGACGGCGACGATGAGCAGTGTCGCCTGTCCGATACCCGCGCGGAGTTCCGGATGCAGTTCCTCGTCACCGTTGGCTCGCGTTTGCTCCGGCAACAACCACGGTGCACTCATCGTTAGCGCCGGAATCGGATTCCGGAACGTCCAGACCGTCGTGCGAGCCGTCTGGACGACCGCGCGGTCGACCGCTGCGTACAGTTCCGTCACACCGACGACCAGCGTGCGCGTGCCGAAGAAGGACGCTCTGTTGTAGACGGCGTCGATGTCCGGCACGGCACCGCCGGCGCGCTCCAGCGGCTTTTTGAGCACGACGAAGGCGACCAGACCGATGACACCCAGTGCGACGCCTTCGAGGATGTGGTCTGTCGTGAACGGATGGGCCTCGGACGCCCCCTCGCCGGGAAGCAGCGTGAAGAGTGCATCGGGGAACAGCCCGTAGAGGACACAGAGCAACGCGACAGTGATCATCGCGGCCTTCTGTCCGGCGTTGAGCCCCGGCCCGGAGACGGTCTGTTTGGCCTCGCCGTGGAGGAACGCGTAGTAACCGAACTTGATAAAGGACATGAACGTCCCGACGCCTCCGAGAAGCAGGATGTACCAGAGCGTATTCAGGTGTTCATCGTGAGCGGCGGCGACGACCATTCCCTTGCTGACGAAGCCGTTGAATCCCGGGAACCCGGAGATAGAGAGTGCGGCAACGGCGAAGATGACCGCAGTGACCGGCATCTCACGCCAGAGGCCGCCGAGTTTCTTCAGGTTCGACGTGTTGGTTCGATAGATAATCGCGCCAGCACACATGAACAGCAGGCTCTTGTAGAGGATGTGGTTGTAGACGTGGGCAAAGGCACCGGACGTCGCCAGCGCGGAGCCGATGCCAACACCTGCGACCATATAGCCGACCTGTGACTGGATGTGGTAGGACAGCAGACGGCGCATATCGTTTTGCAAGAGCGCGAAGCCAGCACCGAAGACGGCCATGCCACCGCCCATGTACGCAAGCCAGAGGTGACCTTCGGGGAAAGCACGACCGAGCGCGTACACACCGGTTTTGGTGGTGTAGACACAGAGGAAGACGCTGGCGGCGATGTGTGGCCGGGGATAGGTGTCTGGTAGCCAGACGTGGAAACCGATATAGCCGACGTTGACGCCGAACCCGAGCGCGTAAAAGAGCGCGGGAATGCCCGGCGCGATGCCCTCGGCCGCCCCGAAGAGGAACGAGCCGACTTCGACGTAGTGCCAGATGATGCCTGCGAGGACGAGACTCCCGCCGAGACCGTGCCAGAGTGCGTACCGGAAGCCAGCGCGGACGGCGACACCGCCGTAATCCCACACCAAAAGCGTCGAGGCGACGGCCATCAACTCGACGAAGAAGACAAAGGTCAGCCAGTCCCCGGCGAAGACGGCACCGAGACTGGTTCCGACGTAGCCCAGTGCGTAGGCAGTCTGGCGGTTGCTCGCCTCCGTCGCGTAGGAGTAGATGACACCGATGGCACCGATGAAGGCGAAGATGATGCCCATCAACCGCGAGAACTCGTCGACGTTGTAGAGGATTGCATCGAAGCCGAGGAACTGCGTCTGGAGGAACGCGCCCTCCGCGACGGTCAGCACCCAGACGACGGTGCCGCCAGTCGCCAGCACGCCCAGTGCGTGGCCGACCCGTCGCGAGAGCAGCGGCAAGACGAGTGCAACGGCGAGGACGACGAACGCCGGTGGCACCATCGTCAACACACCGCCGTCGACTGCTGCGCTCATGCTATCACCCCCACGTTCCTGGCAACCTCATTCACGATGCGCAGGAACAGGAACGTGGCCGGGAGAACGCCGATAGCGAGTGCACCGGTAGCTGCAGTGAGAATCGGGCCGAGCATGAACCACGTCGACTCGTCGCCCGTCCAGCCAGCACGCTCCCAGCCACCCTCCGGCGGCCCGCCGTGATGGTGGTGGTCGTCGTGGTCGTCTGCCTCGTGACCCTGGTCGTCCGTCGTCGATGACTCACTGCCGTCGTCTCCTGTCGTCTCCTCGCCACCATCCGCCCGGACAGAGTCGTCCGCAGCGAAGCGCCCGCCGAATGGCCCCTCGAGCAGCGGTTTGCTGTCGTGGTCGTCTGCACTCTCGAAGAACGCCTGGTAGACGATTGGCCAGAAGTAGGCGATGTTGAGCATCCCCGAGACGAGCAGCGCAATCGCGAAGACGGCCTGTCCGGCGTCGACACTGCCGATGAGGAGATACCACTTGCTGACGAAGCCTGCGACGAGTGGGATGCCGGCCATCCCC
>CAZFOF010000199.1:0-4170 GCA_964520265.1 uncultured Halobacteriales archaeon
GAGACGACTGAGGACACGGAGACGGAGACGTCCGACGATAACTGAGCGGATTTCTGCTTTCGAGTGGTGGCAGGACGGAACTGAACCCAGCGACACGGTACGTGATACATATGAGTATATCAATGAGTACGGACGACAGCGTTGAGACTAGGAACGTGGGACGGAGGACGCTCCGATATGGGGGTGTTCTGGTCGTGGTGGCACTGCTCGTTTCGGTGGCTGCGCCAGCATCGACCGGTGCCGTCGCGGCCCAATCCACGGACTCCACACCGACAGACTCCCAGTTTGTCGTGAACCTGACCGACGACGGTGATGCTCGCGTCACGCTCGCCACCAGTTTCGACCTGACGACCGACAGCGAGCAGGCCGCATTCCAGCGTCTGCAGTCGAACGAGACGGTTCGCGACCAGCGAACGTCACAGTTCGCCGACCGGATGCGCGACATCGCCCAGCGCGCGTCGAGTGAGACGGGTCGGTCGATGCAAATCCACGACCCGGCGATGACGTTCACCACGCACAATGACACCGGCATCGTCGCCCTCTCCGTGGCCTGGGATGGACTCGCGACGCAAGATGGCGACCAACTGCTGGTGAGCGAACCGTTCGACAGCGACTTCACCACCGACCAACGGTTCCGCATCACCGGCCCGGACGGATACGAACTCTCGGCGGCGAACCCATCGCCGACGAACCAGGAACAGATGACGGCGTCCTGGGCGACTGGCACGGACTTCGAAGGGTTCGAAGCGACGTTTGCCCCTGCAGAGACCCAGACTGCAACCGCGACTGACACCCCCGGTGAGAACGGCCCCGGATTCGGCATTGTGCTCGCCGTCCTCGCGGTTCTCGCCGGGACGCTCCTGGCGGCCAGAGCCCGCTGACGCTGCCCGCTCGACTCTTTCCGACGTCGTCTGTCGGGCTCTCGGAGTGGACAGGTCTATGAGCACACGGCGGCAATCTGTCGACACTGGCTATGGTACAATTCTGTGACGAGTGCGGTTCGATGATGCAGCCCGACGACGAGGAGATGGTCTGTTCGTCCTGTGGCGCACGCACCGGCAAGGACGAACAGCGTGCAGCCGAGTTCGTGAGTACGGAGGCACAGGCCGACGACGAACTCATCGAGACCGAAGAAGGTGCCAACTTCGAGGGGAAACCGACCGCCGATGACGTTTCCTGTGATGAGTGTGGCCACACCAAAGCGTGGTACACCATCAAACAGACCGGCGCTGCCGACGAACCGCCGACGCGATTTTTCAAATGTCAACAGTGTGGCAACCGCTGGCGCGAGTACAGTTAACTGCTCGCAGCGGCGGAATTCGAAGCCTGCAGTGAATTTTCGAAGGCGCGTCGATATCGCCAAAGACTCATAAGCATCGCAGACCCTTGTACGTACGATGGATTCCGGAAGTCGGAATGTCGCACACCGGACAATTAGTCCGGATGAGGCAGCCAGTCACGTTGTCGTCGCGGCTGTCAGTACTGTGCTGGACGTCGAGCCAACTGCTCTGGAACCAATTGCAAACACCATCGACAGCGACGCACTGGATCGGATTCAGCAATCGATGGGCGAATCTGCGCGTCTTTCCTTCCGGTACGAAGGTTTCAAAATCGTCGTCACCGGTGATGGGGAGGTTTCAGTCAACGAGTCGACTGACGGCTCCGGGGTAGAAGACACTGGGTGAGAAACTCCGTTCCGACACCGACAACGCGGGATTTTTCGCCGTTCGCGTCCAACGAGTGACCGTGACAGTAGCCTCCGGCAAGTGCGTCGAGGTTCATCCGGGGAAAGAAGTCATCGTCGATTTTGACCCCTCGCTGACGTTCGAGTGTGTCGATGACTGCACGTGGTGTTGTCAGCACGGTGTCCTCCTGTATGAACCCGACTTTCTCCAGCTCGCCGACTGCGCGTCCCTCGCCGAAGCGACGACGCAGGTGCGCGGCGAGGACTTCGTCCGGAAAGAACAGAAAGACCGCGAGCAACACGTCGACGACGACGGCGAGGCCTGCTTTTTCCTGCGTGATGACGGACTCTGCTCGCTCCATGCCGAACACGACTGGAAGCCGGCACGGTGTTCGGTCTTTCCGCTTGCCGTCAGCGTCGAAGACGGCGACCGAACCACGCACGAGGCGGGTGACATCCACGTCTCGATTCGGGACAGTGCACACGACCACTGCGAGGGACTGGACGTCTCAGAGCGCCGCGTCGTCGAGCATCTGGATGCCTTTCTGCCGGCCGTGCTGTGGGAACTCGACAATCCGGCGAGTCGACGCGAACTCTAGGCGACGACAAGCCAGGCCGCGAAGACCGCGACGCCACCGATGGTGGTACTCGCGACGGCGTGCACCCGGAGTCTGTCGAGTTGGCTGTGTGAGTGTTCCGAGAGCGAACAGACCTGGTCGACCTCGCCGCCGACCTCACAGGAAGGAAGAAAGTCCATGGCGACGTGGAGGAAGACACCGGCGGCAAAGCCGAAGACGGCGGCGTTGACTACCGCGACGTCTGGGATGGGCAGCGCCGCGGCGGGAATGGCGGTGAGACCGACACCGGCAGCGGGGAGCAACAGTGCCGAGACGGGTTTGTTGGCCTCCCGCAGTCGATACGCAGCAGCATAGCCTGCCGGGCCTTTGTGTGAGACGATAGCCAGCCCGAGGAGGAGTCCCAGTCCTGGCATCGACCCGTAGACCAGACCGATAATCGCGCCGGCCGACAGTGCGTGGGCGGTAATCTGTGCGGCGGTCACGTCCAGTCCCACGTCGATGTGCGAGAGACGATGACCGATGACGTGTGCGCCGTAGCCGACGATGATGCCGGTAGCGACGCCGAAGCCACCGATGCGGGCGTCCTGTCCAATCGCCTGGGGCAACAGGAAGACGGCCGCGCTGGTGACCATCGCACCGCTGGCGAGTCCATACCCCCAGACCAGTCGCTGTGGATAGGAGACGCCGGCCCAGACGCTCACCAGCGAGCCGACGGCCATCGCGGCGAAGGCCGCCCAGGAGATGACGAGCACCTTCGTCAACCCCTCCACGAACGCGACGGCCGAGAGCACAACTAACACGGCGACTGCTCCCGCCCCCAACAGCGAGACGCTGCTGCCGGTGTTATTAACTTCGGCAGCTTCGTTAATAGTCATTCGACTAGTAATCACAACGGCGAATTTAATAAATCCACTGATTCAGGCGGTGTTCTCTCGCCAGGCACGCCGGTCGAGAACTGCACCGTCGACGGTGTCGCCGTCGGCATCGCGTGCGGCCCAGAGGAACTGGTCGGCGGCGTCCTCGGGGGTGCGGCCCTGGTCGTTCGTCAGTTCGGTCGCGACCTGTCCGGGGTCGACGACACCCACTGGCTGTGACACGTCGGCGGCAAACCGCAATGCCACGGCTTCTGCGGCCGCTTTCGAGACTGCGTACGACCCGAACCCCGGTTGGGGGTCGCGGGCGACGACGCCCGAGGAGACGAGGATGCGACCGCTCGGTGCCAGATGCGGGAGCGCCTCGTGGATTGTCGCGAACACGCCCCGTGCGTTCGTCCGAAAGTGGTCGTCGAAGGCGGCGTAGGATTCCCGCGAGAGCGGTGTCTGTCCGGGGTCGCCGTGGTAGACGCCGGCGTTTGCCACCACGTAGTCGAGTTCGCCGCCCTCGCGGGCCGCCATCTGCATCAGTCGCTCGACGTCGAACTCGTCGCGGATATCGGCTCGAATCGCTGTTGCGGTGCCGCCGCTGTCCTCGATGTGTTCGGTGACCTCGTCGAGTTCGTCCTGTGCCCGGGCACAGATGACGACGTGTGCGCCAGCGTTGGCGAACCGACGTGCGATGGCCGCCCCGATACCACGGCTTGCACCCGTGACGACGGCTGTCTGTCCGTTCATACGCTGCCGTGGGTCGCCACGCAGAAGTAGACTGCTGTCATCGCCCTGTCGGCACACAGCAGTCGCCCGTCCGGGACTTACCCTACACGTTTGGAAACCGGTTTATGCCATTCGAAACAAAAGAACGAACAACATGACACAGCTCTTAGGCTCGTCGGTGACAGTCGTCGGAAGTGGCTTCGGCGGACTCTCGACAGCCTGCTATCTCGCAGACGCCGGTGCTGACGTGCGCGTGCTCGAAAAGAACGAGCAACTCGGGGGTCGCGCTAGCCGGATGGAACGCGACGGGTTCTCCTTC
>CAZFOF010000199.1:4226-4487 GCA_964520265.1 uncultured Halobacteriales archaeon
GGGCCGTCGTGGTACATGATGCCCGACGTCTTCGAGCGGTTTTTCGCCCACTTCGACCGCACGCCCGAGGACTACTACGAACTGGAGCAACTCGACCCCCACTACCGGATGTTCTTCAAGGACGGTGACGAAATCGACGTTCGCCCCGACACCGACTATCTGCACGACCTCTTCGAGTCCTACGAGGACGGCGCTGGCGAGGCGTTCGACGACTATCTGACGACCAGCCAGAACCACTACGAGACGGCCATGGAGAAGTTC
>CAZFOF010000200.1:0-501 GCA_964520265.1 uncultured Halobacteriales archaeon
ACGCGTTTCTCCAGTCCGGCGTGTTTCAGCGACTCGTGAATCGAGATGTAGGCGTCCTCTAGCCCGTACTTTCCTACGAGAGCAACTTTTACCTCACCCTCCTTTTCGCGGGTAACCTGGTCGCGCCAGGTGGAGTCGCGCTGGGCACTCGGCAGTGCCTCGTCCTGGATGCCGAAATGCTCCATGACGTACTCGTCGAGTTGTTCGTCTTCGACGACCAGCGGTACCTTGTAGATGTCCTCGACATCTGGATTCGAGAAGACAGCCTCGGTCGGCACGTCACAGAACAGGGCGATTTTCTCGCGTGTCTCCGGGTCGAGTGGGTCTTCACAGCGCCCGACGAGAATGTCGGGTTGGAGACCGATAGAGCGCAACTCCTTGACGCTGTGCTGGGTCGGTTTGGTCTTTTGCTCGCCGTTTTTCGAGTAGGGGACGAGCGTGACGTGAGTGAGAAGGATATCTTCCTCGTCTTCTTCGTGTGCGAACTGCCGCAGTGCTTCG
>CAZFOF010000200.1:511-4477 GCA_964520265.1 uncultured Halobacteriales archaeon
GGCATCCCCTCGATGTCGCCCACCGTTCCGCCGACTTCGACGATACAGACGTCGTGGCCCTCGGCCGCCTCGCGGATGCGTCGCTTGATGTCGTTGGTGATGTGTGGGATAATCTGAACGGTCTTGCCCAGGTAGTCGCCAGCGCGTTCTTTCTTGATGACCTCCTGGTAGACCTTTCCTGTGGTCACGTTGTGGTCGAAGGTCATGTCGATGTCGAGGAACCGCTCGTAGTTCCCCAAATCGAGGTCGACTTCTCCGCCGTCTTTGAGGACGTAGACCTCGCCGTGCTGGAATGGGTTCATCGTTCCTGCGTCGACGTTGAGATAGGGGTCGATTTTGACCGCAGTTACGTCGAACCCAGCGTTGGCCAGCAGGCGTCCAGTACTGGCAGCAGTGATTCCCTTCCCTAGCCCGGACATGACACCGCCTGTCACGAAAATAAACTTCCTCCCCAGGCTCGGGTCGTAGCCCGTCTCGGATTCTGTCGGCATATCGAGGGTGTGCCGGCAGGACTCAAAACCGTTTCGAAGCGGGCACCGTTTTCGGCCAGGATAACACGTTACACGCCGCTGTTGGCGGTCGTATCCAGGACTGGTCTCTCCCTCGCAGACCCGCTAGCGAACCTCTCTGACGGTAAAGCCACAGGCCGGGCAGTTCAGCCGGTCGCGCTCGTAGGTGAGCCGGCAGTTCTCACACTCGTAGACGGGGTCGGTGCCCAATCGTGACCGGATGTGCTGTCTGATGCTCATGGTTCTCTAGTCGAGTTTGCCGCAGGTGCGACAGCGGGACTGGCCAGCTTCGGGGTCGAAGACGAGCGAGCCCTCCTCACAGAAGCGACAGCCCATGTAACTCGCACAGCGAAGCGTTGGTTCGTCGGTGGTCTCTACAGTCGATTCCGAATCAACGGATGGATCCTGAACGCTCATCAACTACACCATATGTACGGTTTTACTAAAAACTTCTGGAAGTATGTCCTAATTACACCTAATATTCTACTAGATAGATAGTATAAAACACGGATATCCTTTGTATCGTCCAGTATGTGGGCATACAGTGTACAGATGCACAGCTCTCGGGCGTTCTGTGGGTGCTGGCTGGAAGTGTGTCCACTCTCAGAGGCTATCGTCGAAAAATGCCGCGACACGCTCGGCGACGTCGTCTTGCTGGCCGACGAAAAAGTGGTCTGACGGGAGTGCTGTGACACTGTGTCCGCATGCACGTGCCCGCTTTGCGACTGGCACCGAGTCGACGGTGGTGTCGCGCTCGCCGTAGAGTACCTGCAGTGGCCCCTCGATATCGTCGACGGCACCTGCGGTGTCGTCTCCGGCAAGTGTCGATGCCGGTGCGAGTACGGAGACTGCGGCGGGTGTCGACTCGTCTCGACGGCTGACCGTTGCCGCTGCCTGGAGCCCGACAGCGCCACCGAAACTGTAGCCGAACAGGCCGACCCGTTCGTAGTTGTCCCGCGCCCACGCGAGGGCGTTGCGTGCGTCGGTCTGTTCTGCCTGACCGTCGTCCCAGGGGCCGTAATCGAACCGGAGCGCCGTACAGTCGACGGCAGTCAGTGCATCGCTGATGGCTCGCAGACGACTGTCCTGGCGGTCGCCGCCCATCTGTGGGTGGGGTGGACAGGCAACGACGGCACGGCTCGTCTCCGGGTTGTCAAGCGTTGCGAACACGTCACGCGGGCCTGGAACCGGCAAGCGGTCGCTCATATTCCCTACAGATGCGTGTAAGAATTTTAAGTTTCGCCGGAACGAAGGAGGGCTATGGGGATACTTTCGCGCGCATCGTACGTCATTCGCTCCAAGCTCAACGCCGTCCTGAATCGGAGTGAAGACCCGACTCAGACGCTGGATTACTCCTACGAGAAGCTCCAGGACGAACTCCAGGACGTCAAACAGGGTATTGCCGACCTGACGACGCAGAAAAAACGCCTGGAAATCCAGAAGCGACGACTGGACGAGAACATCGAGAAGCACAACGAACAGGCCAGAGAGGCCGTGAAACAAGACCGCGACGACCTTGCCCGGAAGGCCCTGGAGAAGAAAAAACAGAAGATGAATCAGATCGAGGAGTTGGAAGGGCAGATTGCCACCCTCCAGCAACAGCAAGACCAACTCGTCGAGAAAAAAGACCAGCTCCAGACACAAATCTCGGAGTTCCGCACGAAAAAGGAGTCGATGAAGGCCCGCTACGAGGCAGCAGAGGCCAGCGCACGCGTCTCCGAGGCGATGACCGGTGCCGGCGAGGAGATGGAAGACATCAACCGCTCTGTCCAGCGCGCCGAAGAACGCACCGAAGACATGGAGGCTCGTGCGGCGGCGCTGGACGAACTCCAGGACAGCGGCGTTCTGGAGAGCCAGATTTCCGACAAGGACGAACTCGACCGCGAACTCGAACAGCTCTCGACAGACAGCGCTGTCGACACCGAACTGGAGACGCTCAAATCCGAGATGGGCGACGGCGAGGCTACTGAAGAAAGCGACGAGACGGCAGCCGAAGTCGAATCCGACCCGGAGGCTATCGAGGACGCCGACCCACCATCTGTCGACGAAAGCCAGGTCGAACAGGAACTCGAAGAACTCAAAGACGAAGAGTCCGGGTAGCGGCGGTTCACTGTAATGATTCGACGGTCGCTTCGAGATGTCTCGCACGCTCGTCGTCGTGTGAACCGACGCCTCGCCAGTAGATGGCGCCATCGCGGTCGACCAGAAACGCGTGGATGCGTTCTTCGTCTTCGATGTCGAGGGCACGACGGACGGTTCGCTTGTCGGTGTAAGCTGTGATAGTGCGCTCGCGGATGTCGTCGTCGGGAATCCCCGCCCGCATCCCGCCGTCGATGAGTGGTTTTGCAACCGCGTACCGTCGGTCGATGACGGGCATCTCGTAGTAGCGCACGTTCGGAAACGACGACTCGATGTCGGCGGCGACGGAGAGCCAACTGTCGACGGCTGCCTGCTGACTGCGACGGAAGGCGACGAAGACGAGATTCAGCGGAGCCGCAAAGTCTTCGGGGAGGTGGAGTCGGCGGCCGGTCAGCGTCTCGACGGTAATCGGGGGAAACCGCGCTTCGGTTCGGATGGACATGCCGGTACTACGGTGGCGTTTGTGATAATAATATCACAGGTGGGGGATATTGTTTCCCTACCGGCTTCCCATCCGGCACGCTTTTTACTGGCCGTCGGATGAACTGAGGTATGAGACTGCTGTTCATCCACTCGGATCATCTCGAGTTCGAGGCGCGGGACAAGGCTGGCCCCGACGACCTCGCAGAAACGGAGGGGGTGCCAATGGAAGGTCGCATGGAAGACTGCGTGACGGCCTTCATGAGCGTCGAATCCGACGACCAGGAAGACCTGGACGGCGTCGTCGAGAACGCGCTAACCGAACTTCGTGACGTGACCGGCCAGCTCAACACACAGAACGTCGTTCTCTATCCCTACGCTCATCTCAGCGAAGACCTCGCCGGGCCAGACGCCGCCAAACAGGTCATGCAAGACCTCGAAGTCGAACTCGAATCGGAGGGCTTCGAGGTACTGCGCGCGCCGTTTGGCTGGTACAAATCGTTCGAGGTCTCCTGCAAGGGACACCCGCTGTCGGAACTGTCCCGCCACGTCGCCCACCACCGCGACGAGGAGAAAGACGTCGAGGAGACCGACCGCGAACCCAGCGAGTGGCAGGTCATGCGCCCCGACGGCGAGACCGAAGACGCTGTCAGCGCCAAGGAGACAAGCAGCGAGGATATGCGCGCGTTCATCGAAGACGAAGTCGAGGACGTCGTCGCCAGTCCCGGCGAGGAGCCACCCCACCTCCAGATTATGAAAGAGAAGGAACTCGTGGGCTACGACGACCTCTCCGATGTCGGGAATCTCCGGTTTTACCCCCGGGGGAAACTCATCCGCGACGCCCTGATGGAGTACGTCAACGACCTCGTCGTCGACTACGGCGGGATGCCCGTCGAGA
>CAZFOF010000201.1:0-4442 GCA_964520265.1 uncultured Halobacteriales archaeon
GCAACAACGGCCAGGTCGCCGACCGATACGACGAACTCCACCCCGCGGTGATGGAACTCATCGCCGAGACTGTCGAGACCTGCCGCGAACACGACGTGTCGACGAGCATCTGCGGGCAGGCCGGGTCGAAGCCACGGATGGTCAAACATCTCGTCAACGAGGGCGTCACCTCCATCTCTGCCAACATCGACGCCGTCCGTGATGTCCAACACGAGGTCAAGCGCACCGAGCAGAAACTCCTGCTGGATTCGGTTCGCTAGACGGGACAAATGTTTTCGCTGGCGGCCACGTGAGGCCGCTATGGACGATATCACGCCACCGGAAGCCAAAAGCGTCAGCGCCGGCGTTCGCCCGATACCCTTTGGGATGCCGACGCTCGATAGCGCACTCGGCGGCCTGCCCAGCGGGACGGCGACGCTGCTTGCCGGTGCGCCCGACGCAGGTGGTGACGCCTTCGTCTACACCCACCTCGCTCAGTTGATGCTGGCCCGCTACGACCCGGGGCTGTATCCGACGGACGTGAAGCGGTATGGGGACGCACTCCCGGAGAAGGTCGTCTACGTGTCCATCGGCAAACACGGCCGCCGTGTCATCCACGCGATGGACGCTGTCCTCGACCAGTACCAGTTCGACGCTACCATCGAACACCTGGAACTGTTCGACTACACGCCGACCTTTCTGGATTTACTCCCGCTGCCGGCGGCCTTCGACGGTTCCCGGCCCGAGCGTGGTCCGATGGCGGCCATCGAAAAGCGGGCACCGGAGGTCGACAACTTTACCGACCTGCTCGAAGCGATTGCGGCGACTATCGACGAGGCTGCCGACGATGCCATCGTGGTTATCGACTCACTGAGCGACCTCTACCGCGCCCGGCGGTTCGGACTGGACGAGTCGGCCATCCTCGGCTTTCTCATCGGTCTCCGGGAGACGGCCGCCGACTGGAACGGACTCGTTCACGTCCTCTACGACCGCAAGGCAGAACAAGTCCGTGCCGAGGAAGTGCTGAGCAGTCTCTTGCACGGCAACATCTACTTCTACTCCAACGACCAGGGATTCGAGACCTATCGAACGATGCGTGTCGGTTCCTTCGGCGGTGCACTCGACCGCGAGGAGCAGGTGGTCTATCGCACGCTCGTCGGCAGCGCTGGTTTCAACGTGAAAGCGACGAAGAAAATCTCACCGGGCAATTGGTGACGGTCGGGCAAAACCCACCTCGTGAGATAGATATGGCAGAACGCAACCTCTAAACGCTTTCGAAGTCAGTAATGGATATGCAGCAGGTCGAGCGAGTCGAGCCGCAGAACTTCGAACGTGTTATTTCTTCTATGTGTACCGTTCCCCACCCCGCGGCACGGCGCGCAGCAGAGCGCTTTCTCGCGACAAACCCCGGTGACCCCGGCACCTACGAGACAGTTGCCGAACTCGAACACGAGGCTGTCGACCGTCTCGGGACGATCACTGGGCTGGACGACCCCGCGGGCTACATCACCAGCGGCGGCACGGAAGCAAACATCCAGGCTGTCCGCATCGCTCGCAACCGGGCTGACACTGACAACCCCAACGTCGTCGCCCCGGAGAGTGCCCACTTCAGTTTCCGCAAGGCCGCCAACGTCCTGGGTGTGGAACTCCGGACTGCGCCGACGACAGACCACACCGCCGACACCGACGCAGTACAGGAACTGGTCGACGACGACACCGTCGCCGTCGTCGGCGTCGCTGGTTCGACGGAGTATGGCTACGTCGACCCGATTCCGGCACTGGCCGACATCGCTGCAGACGCCGGCACACTCTGTCACGTCGACGCTGCCTGGGGTGGCTTTTACCTCCCCTTTACCGACCACGAGTGGCACTTCGACCACGCCGACATCGACACGCTGACCATCGACCCCCACAAGGTCGGGCAGGCAGCCGTCCCGGCCGGCGGACTCCTTTCGCACTCGGAAGACCTCTTCGACGACCTCTCCATCGATACGCCGTATCTCGAAACGACCGGGCAGGTGTCGCTCACGGGGACGCGCTCGGGCGCGGGTGTGGCAAGTGCCGTCGCCGCCATCGACGCGCTCTGGCGGGAGGGCTACCGCGAGACCTACGAGCGGGCGATGGACAACGCCGAGTGGCTGGCCGAAGCACTACAGTTTCGCGGCCACGAGGTCGTCGAGCCAGACCTCCCGCTGGTGGCTGCTGACCTCTCCGTGCCGATGACCGACGAACTCCGCGACCGCGGCTGGCGCGTCTCGAAGACCGGTTCTGGTGAGATGCGTGTGGTCTGTATGCCACACGTTACCCGGTCGATGCTCCGGTCGTTCGTCGCCGACCTCGACTGGTACTGAGGGTCGTTCACGCTCGTCGAGGTTTCGACCCAAAACCTAACGGCGTCGACCCCCATTGTGCGGCGTAATGGCAACGCCTTCCTCATGGCCCGGGAACGAGATGGACTCCCAGGAGGTCGCCGCATTTCTGCAGTCCCACGATTATGGGGTGTTGTCCCTGGGCGCGGACAGTCGCGGATACGGCTTTCCGATTTCGTACACCTACGACGAGGAGAACAGTCGGATTATCGTTGGCTTCGTGAACAAACCCGACAGCAAGCGTGAAGAGTTCGCGACCGCGTCCGAGGAAGCGACGTTCACTGTCGTCACCTACGACGACGTCGATTCCTGGCAGAGCGTCATCCTGACAGGGTCGATTCGGGCCGTCGACGACCCCGGGGAGTCCTACCAGGTTCCAGATCTCTTTTTCGAACAGGACGATGCGGCCGATAGTGACGAGGAAATCGTCCATCTCGACGAGTTCGAACGGACGTACTACGAACTTCGCGTCGACAGTGTCTCTGCCCGTCAGAGTACCAATTAGCCGTCAGTATGATAGAAACACCATACAAGATACAAAGAATCTAGTCAGGACGACGGCTTCTTTTCTTTCACCGCGGGGACGTTGAACCAGCGCGCACACTGTCGGCTCTACTTTCTTGGAGAATCTCGGCATCACGTAGTGCCGAATATCCTTCCGACGTGATAGCCAACAGTATCAGTGAGCCCGCGAATTAAGCAATCGTAAGGACAGAGCTGAGTACTGTCCCAAGTCTCCTCTTGCTAGTGCCTCTGTATCCAAACCGATAGACAGCCCAAGCATCACGAGAATAGTTAACTGACCCGTCCACGCTTGGGACTGAAGTCCCCACCGGAAGGTCTCCCTAGGCGAAACGCCGAATCATTAAGTTCGCATCAGTGTAAGAAGACAGCATGACAACCCCACCAAATTTCACCGAGGAACCGCCCCACGTCGTCCTGGTCAGCGCCGAAGACACGGGCGGAGACTACGCACGCTTCGAAAGCACGCTCCACCCGTCGCTCGCCGTCGAAGACACCGAACTCAACCACGCGCGATGGGGAATCGACCTCACCGCGGAACACGTTCACCCTGAACAGGAGGAACACATCGAGGTGGTGGCCGGCGAGATGCAGGTGGAGTTCAACGGGGAGACATGGACGGTCACAGAGGGCGAGGACGTCACCTTTCCGGCGGGTGAACCCCACCGCCACTGGAACGACAGCGACCGCCCTGCCCGAATCCAGTGGGAGGTTCGCCCGGCGTTGCGAACCGAGGAGTGGGCCGAAAGCGTCTACGCGCTCGCGCAAGCGGGCAAGACGGACGAAGAGGGTGCCCCTGGCTTACTGCAATCAGCTGTCCTCCTTGATGAGTATCCTGACACAAGCGTTTATCTAACGGTCGCGCCCGTCTCTGTCCAGCGAGTCGCCAGTTCCCTGCTCGCTCCAATCGGCCGTTTGTTGGGGTACGAAGCCACTAACCGCCGGCCCACCGACTCTACAACTCCGGGAGAGGACACCCCACTGTCATCGACGTAATCGAGAGCCGTCCATCGTCGAATCAGAATGTCTTGCTGAGTTTCCAGCGAGCGAACTTCGGGAGATGGCTGACGACGGCAGGAACGGTCAGTCCGAGCTGGTTCCGGAACGTCTGCTGATCCCAGTAATCCCGCCACGACGTGATGCCATCATCTGAAACGGTGATGATTGAAACGAGAGGGATGGCGACCGAATTGCCCGTCGGTGGGATCCCCTCGATTTCACCCTCGTGTGTTCCATAAAAGGTCGATTCAAGCACGGTCGGATTACCAGAGCAAAGCACACGGTCTACTTCCTGGTGAATATCGGGGAAGGCCTCGATGACCTCAGCTAAGTAGCTGCGGTGTTCCTCACCAGTCACTTCGCCCTCAAGAACCGGATCGACGAACGTGGCTCCGTCGGCAAATTCCGACATATGTCGGTTCAAGTCATGGTCGTTGAACGTCTCCATGGCCCGCTCAATACGTGGATCTACGTCAGAATCATCCATATCGCCATAATCGGCGTATTATCGTTAATAAGTTTCCGACGGGCAGATTACCTGGAAACTTCAGAACCACGTTGACCTGGTCCAAT
>CAZFOF010000202.1:0-4439 GCA_964520265.1 uncultured Halobacteriales archaeon
TCGACTCGCTGTGAGCACGCCGCCGTGGGGAAACCATCATAACATCCGAGAGCATACGCAGACACATGACAGACAGACCGTCATCGGGAGAGATTCTCGGCATTCCGTACAACTTCGATCAACCGAGCTTTCGACGCCTGCTCTCGTCGTACTGGCAGCCAGGCGAGGGGATGCTGGTGGAGAAACCGTTTGGCGTCGGCTACTCGCTGAACCTCGCGAACTGGCGGTCGTGGATTATCGTGGCACTCGCTGGCGGACTGCTCTACCAGGAGCACCGCGGTGACTCGGAGACCGAGACGGCCGACGACGAAGACGAACCAGTCGAAGTCGTCGTCGACTAATCGACGGCTCTTTTTTCGGCCCGCACCCAGCGGGGGTATGCTCACGTTCGTCACGACCAACCCCGGGAAGATTCACGAGGCCGAGACGTATCTCGACGACCCTGTCGAGCAACTGGCGTTCGACTACCCCGAGGTGCAGGCCGACGACCTCGCGACGGTCGCTGCCCACGGTGCCCGCGCGGCCTACCGCCACGCCGGCGAACCGGTCATCGTCGACGATTCCGGGTTGACTATCGACGCACTGGATGGCTTTCCCGGCCCGTACTCCTCCTACGTCGAAGATACGCTCGGCATCGAGCGCGTCTGGGAACTTACACGCCAGGAGGACGACCGCAGTGCCGCCTTCCGTGGTGTCGTCGCTTACTGCGACGGCGAGGACTTCGAAGCGACCCCTGAACCTGTCGACAGGGAGCGACGCGGCCAAGACCTCGATGCCGACACCCGTCCCAGCGCGACGACCGACGAACAGGTGCAACACAGCGATGACGCCCTCCCGGTGAAACTCTTCGAGGGTGTCGTCCCGGGTGAAATCGTTGCCCCGCGAGGCGACGGTGGCTTCGGATTCGATCCCATCTTCGAACACGACGGCACCACCTTCGCCGAGATGGAGACAGAGGCGAAAAACGCCATCTCCCACCGCGGGCGTGCGCTGGCGAAGTTCGCCGAGTGGTACGAACACGCCGACCGCTGACCGCCGCCGGGTCTCTGTGTGGTTCGTCTCCTCACGTCTCGCTCGGATCAGACCGCCTGTCACTCCCGTGGGTCACGGTCGGTGCCGGGATATGCCTCGTCGTGAGTCGCTTCGTAGAGTGGTGCTGGGTCGAACAGACGAGCGAAGGCGTCGGGCGGGCGGATGCTGACCTGCATATGAGACTGTACTGCGACGTTTGTGCCAGCGCTACTGAGTCCGGTGTCGAAACTGAGCAGGTGACCGACTCCGCCCTGGTAGGCAGTAGCCAGGGCCGGATGGTCGCCGTCAGGGTGGTCGACCGGTTCCCGCTCGCGCTCGACTCGCTCGCGCCACGCCGATGCCAGTTCCTCCTCGGCACAGGCCGCGATGACACCCTGGGCGTCGTCGAGCAACGCGTCGCTGGCAACCAGTGTCATCCAGGAGTGTGCACGGACGTGGTCGAGTGCATCGCGGGCGCTCCCGCCGACAAGGAGATCGGCGGCCAACACGTCGGCGTCTGCGACGACACGCGTCGGGTCAGTCATTCCTGTGACTCGCCAGGCGCTCCCGTATCTGCTCGACAGTCGTCTCCGTCGCCTCTGCCCGCTCGAAGAGTTCGCCCCAGTTCATACCGAGGTGTTGGTGCGTGAAGGCAAAAAACCGCCTGCAAGCGCCGGCGTCGAACGCCTGTCTGACGGGTGTTTAAGTACGCTCGAGGGCGTCTCACAGACGGGCGCGCAGGATAACGGCCTCACACTTCCCATCCTCCCACGGCGCGCCCGGATGCTGCTGAACCCACCCTTCCGCTTTTGTCGGTGTCTTCGTCACTTAGCCTCAGGCTGCTGTCGATTCGCCGCGCAGTTGGGTGCGAACCGCTTCCAGTTCGTCGGGGTCGGACATGATTGCGAGACTGTCGCCTGCCTCGATCGTCGTCCGTGGCAGCGGGACGGTCATCGACTCGTCGGCGCGACCGTGGGCGTATATACGTGCTTCCCCCGGGAGTGTCAACTCGACGACGCGGTCGCCGATTACCGGCGAATCCTCGGGGATTGTCACGCTGGCAACCGAGAGATTCGCCGTGAGGTCGGCGAGAACGTTGAAATCGCCGCCCATCAGTCCTGTTTTCGCGCCGGCAGCGCCGACCCGCTCGGGGTAGATAATCTCGTCGACGTCGTTCGCGTATTTCTCGTAGAGTTCGTCGCTGATTTCCTCGTTGACCCGGAGAACGGTGCGACAGTCGTGGGCGTTGCCGATGACACAGACCGAGAAGTTCGTGTTGAGGTCGCCGGTCAGGCCCGCGACGGCGTCGGCGTCGGCGATGCCTGCCTCCTCCAGTAGCGCCTCGTCGTTGCCGTCGCCTTTGACGACGGTGAACCCTTCCTCTTGTGCGCGGTTGACGTTTGCACTCTCTCGCTCGACAACAACGACCTCGTGGCCCTCGCTATCGAGGATTCGTGCTGTTCGCATTCCGACACGGCCAAATCCAACGATGATGAACGTCATGGTACGTGGTATAACCTCACATGATAAAATAGTATGTCCCTGTGGGGGGTCTGAACCTGAACGGATGCAAGCTACACTAGTGTGCTATGTTGTCAGTTAGCAGGGGTTGCCGTCACGTTGTCAGTGCCCGTCCCACCGGGAGTGGCCGTTGCAGTCGAGTCGGTGGAACCGTCCCCATCGGGGTCTGCATCGTCGGAGGCGTCCGACTCCTCAGCGTCGACATCGCGCAGGTCTGTGTCGGGGCCGGACTCGCTGATGACGGGCTTGAGGATGTATTTCCCGCTGTTGCCCGCTTCGAAGATGGAGATGTCGTAAACGAAACTGACGGTGCCGTTCGGTTCCAGCGTGAATCCTTTCGTGAGCTGGAGTTTCTGGCTCGGTAGTTTCACGTTGGTCGTCGACCCGTCTGTCAGCGTCGCGTTGATGCTGTCGACGTAGACGAAGACTTTCGTGTAGTTGCCGGCGGGAATCTGTGGCGTCCCGATGAGCGTCGCGTTTTCGCCTTTGAGTCGGGTCAGGTCGACAGAGCGTGCGTCCACTTCACGGGTAATCTCACCCGCTTTTTCGTCGCTTTCCTCAGCGTCTTCGGACGCCGCTGTGGTCGTGTTCGTCGCTGTCGCCGTCGCGGTGGCGTTCGGTGTTGCTGTAGTGGTGCTCTCTGCTCGGTGGAAGCCGACCCGGTCGATAGTCACGTTTAGATGCCGGAAATCGTCGATCTGGCTCGGCTTATCGCTGAGATAAAACGCCACGGTGCCGGTGATGTCGTTGGTCTGTTCGCTGTCGTCGTCGGTCGGTTCGGTTGTCCCGTCCTCGCCGTCAGCGGTGTCGTCTTCCGGGGTAGCACCACCGTCGGCCGGTGTGGTGCCGCTGCAGCCAGCGAGTACGAGCGTGACTGCGGCGAGTATCGTCAGTAGCGTTTGCGTGTTCATCGGGAAACCGGAGTGTGCCCAACCAAATAAGTTCGCTGGCCGGTTCTCGAACTGGCGTGTCCACCGCTCCAGAGAGGTGAATCCGACACGCCTTTCGCCGTCGACATCTCACAGAGAGACGATGCGCGTGACCTTCCTCGGGACGAGCGGAGCGGTGCCGACGACACAGCGGAACCCGAGTGCAATCCATATCGAACGCGAGGGTGACCGCCTGCTTTTCGACTGCGGCGAAGGCACGCAACGCCAGATGATGCGCTACGGCGCTGGATTCGACGTCGAACACGTCTTTCTGACCCATCTCCACGGCGACCACGTGCTGGGACTGCCCGGACTCGCACAGACGTGGGATTTCAACGACCGCGACACGCCGCTGGCGATTCACGCACCGGCGGGCACCCGACAGCGCATCGAGGGACTCGTGGGTGCCACGGGCGAACGCCCCTCCTATCCGGTGCGCGTCCACCAGGTTCGGCCGGGCGACGTTGCTCTCTCTCGCGAGGAATACGAGATTCAGGTCTTCGATGTCGAACACCACACCAATGCCGTCGGCTACGCGCTCGTCGAGGACGACCGGAAGGGTCGCTTCGACCGGCAGAAGGCCGAAGAGGAGTTCAGCCTCCCTGCTGAGCCGGAGGACTCCAAACTGCACAACGGCGACGCAGTCAAACACGAGCGCCGAACCATCGAGCCGTCGGACGTCGTCGGTGACCCACGACCCGGTCGCACCATCGTCTACACCGGTGACACCCGGCCCTGCGACGCCGTCCGTGCGGTTGCCGAGGATGCCGACCTGCTGATTCACGACAGTATGTTCGGCCACGACCGCCGCGAGCGTGCAGTCGAGACGGCCCACAGCACTGCCCGAGAAGCGGCCGAACTCGCTCGTGACGCCGACGTGAAACGGCTGGCGCTGACTCACATTTCCTCGCGATACGCCGGCGGTGGCTGGCACGACCTCGAAGCCGACGCCGCCGAAGTACTCGATGACGACCGCGT
>CAZFOF010000203.1:0-4185 GCA_964520265.1 uncultured Halobacteriales archaeon
CGGCCACGCCCAGGTTGAACAGGCCGGCATAGCCCCACTGGAGGTTCAACGCGAGGACGAGCATCGCGTAGACAGCAGAGAGGAACGTAATCTGACGCAGTGTGTTGGCAATGCCGTTGAGGTCGTTGCCGAGAACGACAGAGACGGTCACGAACAGCGCGTAGATGACGAGCGAGATGACAAGCAGGAGGCGGGCGTCGCTGGCGCTGACCCACGACTTGAAGCGCTGGACGGCGACGTTGCTCATACAGTCGCAACACCTCCGAGCAGGCCTTTCGGTCGGATGAGCAACATCGCAATCATCACGAGGAAGACGGCAGCCAGCGTGAGACTCTGGGGAATCCAGACCTGCGAGACCGACTCGACAATGCCGATAATCAGTCCGCCGGCCATCGCGCCGTACACCGACCCGATACCGCCGAGGATGACGGCTGCGAAGATGAGCAACAGCAGCAACCAGCCAAGCGACGTGTTGAGGGTGCCCTGTTCCAGCGCGATGAGATAGCCCGCCGCACCGGTCAGCGACCCGCCGAGCAGCCACGTCGCACGGATGATGCGCTCGGTCGGAATCCCCGTGACCTGTGCGAGGTCTTCGTTGTCGGCCATCGCCCGCATCGCTGTCCCGAGTTTCGTATATCGGAGCAACAGGTGCGTCCCGAGCATCAACCCGACTGCCAGGACGACGAGTGTCACCTCGTGGGCGGTGATGGTGACCGACCCGTCAGCGACTGCGAGCTCGTATTGTGGCATTTGCTGCTGTGCGGTCAGTCCGCGTGAGGAACCCTGGAAGAAGAACAACAGGAGATGTCGCACGACGAGTGCCACGCCGACACTGGCGATGAGC
The DNA here is from genome assembly GCA_964520265.1 of uncultured Halobacteriales archaeon. Classification (GTDB taxonomy): domain Archaea; phylum Halobacteriota; class Halobacteria; order Halobacteriales; family Haloarculaceae; genus Salinibaculum. Next base: position 845 of record CAZFOF010000203.1, read on the forward strand.
AGCGAGATTCCCCCCTTTCCGCGCATGGGCTTGAAGACGATGCGGTCGACGAGACGTGCCAGTCCTGCAGCGGCGGCGACTGCGACCACCAACCCGAGCATGATTGCTACGGGCGTCGAGGCGATACTGATTCCGAGTGTTCCCGTGTTGATTGGCAACGGTCCGCCGAGCAAAACGAGCGCCTCCGTCGCGAAGTCACCGAACCCAGCGATGAGAAATGCAGTCATCCATCCGGCGAATGCGCCGGTGGTCATGAAATCGCCGTGTGCGAAGTTCGCGAAGTTGAGAATGCTGTATGTCATCGCCAACCCGATGCCGGCGAGCCCCAAACTGAGTCCACGTACGGTACCATCCCACAGGTGCGTTGCGAGTTGCCCCATCGGCAGTGTCCCCGTGAAAAGTTGCCGTACCAGGTCAGCCCCGAGCACGAGACCAAGTACGGCAAAGACGACGACGAGCGGCCGTTCTTGGACGAACGCGACGGCCGGATTTACGTCTTGACGTTGCGCCATATCTCCGCTATTACAATACAGACATAAAACCTTAGTCGAAAGTAGCCGGTGTGTGACCCTCGCTTAACGTCTAAACCTGTCGCGCAAACGCAAGGTTTCCGTTGATACTTTCGATGTATGCAGTCACCACGTCTCCTTCCTGGGCACCGGGAACGAAGATGGTGTATTTGCCTTTCTCGGCGACGCCGTCGCCCTTGCGGCCGGTACCCGTGATTTTCACGTCGTACTGTTTGCCCTCTTCGAGGGTGGCCTGGTTGGCCTGTGAGGATGCTGCATTTCGCTTCTGTACCGGGCGGAAGGCACCACAGGCCTGACAGCGCAGCATCTGGATGCCGTCTTCTGTCGAGAGGATGGTGTCGGGGAGTCCACACTCCGAGCAGGTGACGAACTCGGCGATGTAGTCGTCGAGTGCGGCGTCGAAGTCAGACTCGTCGAAGGAACCGTTGTAGCGGGCGCGTTCGCCGTCGAACTGACCGCTGGTACCGAGTGCGCGCTGGATGGCGCTGTGGACGTGGTCGGCTTCGCGGCCGAGTGCATCCGCGATGTCGCCGATGTTGGTCAGTCGTGTGAACGCGCCGTCCGTCTCGCCGACGGGGTCAGGGACGGAGAGTCGCGAACCCTCGTCCCGGGCCTGTTCTGGGAGTTCGTCGTACGCTCTGTCGAGGGCTGTATCGTAGTTCATACCGGCCACAGGCGACTGCGCCGTAAATGGCTGGCGTGACGTGTGGTGACGACTCTCAGTGGACTAGTCACCGACGGCTGGAATTGCCGCTGTCTCCTCGACCGTCTCGCCGACCTGTGTGTAGACGAGTGCAAGCGCACCCGTGCCCGCGATTGTCGCCACCACGAACGGCACATAAAACGAGAACCCGACGAGCACGCCCGAAAAGAGGGTGCCAAAGGCGATACCCAGTCCGAAGCCCATCGTCAGCAACGACAGCGTCGACCCGGACTGTCCCTCTTTGGCGAGGTCACCGGCCAGCGCCAGCGATGGGGCAAACACCGCGGCGATGGCGACCCCCTGGAGAAAGCGCACCAGTACCATCAACAGCGAGGGGTCGAAGACGGGCACGGCCTGAAGTACTGTCGCGACCGCCGCCGACCCGACGAATCCCTGTGCCAGCGTCGTCGGGAGCAAGAGCACGAAGCCACCGAGGAGAAACGGGCGACGGCCGTAGCGGTCACTCCATTGGCCCAGCGGGTACTGAAAGAGGACGTTTGCCAGCACGGCCGCGCCGAACTGCACCGAGAAGAGAAACTCCCCCTGGTCGAGTTGCTCGTTGATGATATTCGCCAGCGGCGCAAACAGTGCGAGACTAAAGGCCATCACGATGGTCGCCAGTCCGAGCGCGAAGACGGGGTCGAGTCCCGGGCCGTCGGGGTTGCGCCACTGAATCGAGATGTCGTCTGCGGCCTCGGCTTGGGTCTGTTCGGGGTCGGCAATCAACATCGTCACGAGCGCGAAACTGACCACCGCACCGACGACAGCGACGAGAAAGGCGGCGTCGAACCCGGAGATATCGAAGCCACCCACGACGTACGGCCCCTGCGAGACGACGACACCGGCGACGAGCGGGCCCGTCCCGAAGCCGAGCAACCGGAAGGTGTTGTACAGCCCGAAGTTTCCGCCGCGTTCGTCCGACGCCGAATACTCGTTGACGAGCGCGACGGTCGCGGGGATGGTAAATGCGGCACCGACACCCTGCAACGCCCGCATCAGGAGAATCGAGACGTAGTCCCGCAACACGATGTAGCCTGCACTGCCGACGGCGACCAGTGCCAGCCCAAAGAGGAGGAATGCCTTTCGCTTGCCAGTCCGGTCTGAGACTGCCCCGGTAAAGGGCTGTCCGAGGCTGTTCAGAAAGCCAAACAGCGAGAGGACGACGCCGATGAGCAACTCCGGCGTGACCGTGAACTCGAGACCGACGGCCGAAACCGTCGTTCCGACGAAGCCAGGGAGTGCAACCACCTGTCCGATGTACAGCGGCAACACGACGACCAGAAAGGAGTTCGCCAGCGCGTCGACCATCCGCGCCAGCGCGAGCGTGAGGACACGTGTGTCCAGGTCGAAATCCATCTGGACAGTGTACGGGGAGAATCCGTATGAGTCTGTTGTACGCGAGCAACGAGGTCTGCCCGGAGGGGAGACCTCGTCTCGGCATGGTGAGCGACGCGAGCCGTGGAGACGGGTTCGAGGCGTAAGCCGACAGTATCAGGTGTCGACGTGTGAGACGACACGCGGGCGGAGCGTTACTCCTGAGTCCACGAATCGCCGACGCGGTCGGCACCCATCATGTTCTGTCCGTCGTGTTCGGTAAAGACGACTTTCGCGTTCGGTTCGGGCACGTCCAGGTGCTCGCCAGCCAGATCGATTACAGCCAACGCGAACGCTCGCTTGTACTCGAAGGAGCGACCACGGCGGATGTCTGCGTCGAGTACGAGCGTCGGGCCCGACTCGGCACGGCCAATCGTCACGGCCGCACGCTCGTGTTCCCGAACCGTGACCGCGACGTGACCGGTCGTCGTCTCCATCTCGTCGGCGTACAGGTCGGTGACCGCCGCTGTGAACGAGCGAAGCGTAGTGGTGTCGAGTGTCGGCCCACCGTAGTCGAACTGTAAGTGTGGCATACCTGATTCTGTATGCGAGCATGCAAAAAGCCGTACCTCGCTGTTCGCGGTCTCGCTACTCTTCGAACCTGAACGTTCCGTCACGCTGAACGACTTCCCCGTCGACTTCGATGTAGGAGTCCTCGCTCATATCCACAATCATGTCGACGTGGACGGCAGATTCGTTGCGCTCGTTGTCCTCGCCGACGGTGTCCTCGTAGG
>CAZFOF010000203.1:4195-4427 GCA_964520265.1 uncultured Halobacteriales archaeon
TCTGGTTACCCTGCTCGCCCTCCGGGAGACAACTATCGTAGGCGAGGCCGACCGCGAGATGGACGGTATCGCCCATCTTCTCGTCGAACAGCATATTGTAGGTGAACTGGTCGATGTCGCGGTTCATCCCGATACCGAGTTCGCCGAGATAGCGCGCGCCCTCGTCGGTTTCGAGCACTTCGGTTAGAACCTCCTCGTTTTTGTCTGCGGCGTGGTCGACGACCTTGCCGTC
>CAZFOF010000204.1:0-4423 GCA_964520265.1 uncultured Halobacteriales archaeon
CTCTTTCAGGTATTCCAACAGATTTTATATTGTTCGCTGTGACTTGCTTTCCAAATGGATAGTTGGTCGTCTACCGGTTTCTTTCGTCACAGTTCGTTTGTTCTGTTGCTTTGTGCTGTCGTCGCGGCGGCCGGAACCCCGGTAATCGCGACGACTGGCCCCTCAGCGGGCGGCGGCCCGCCCGCCGATATCAGCGGCTTCGACCAGAGGAGCATTACTGAACAACGTGGTGACGTGGTTGAGATGCAGATTCGAGGCATCACCGGCAGTGAGTATGCGACTGTGACACTTGGCAGTCAGGACGCCGGATACGTCTCGAATGTCACGGTGAGAGACCGCAACGGGGACGGCGATATCACACTTCGCTGGAACTCGTATCTCGCCGACGAGACCCAGGGGAGCGGAGAGAGTCCCTGGAGCGTGGCCGGGAGCGATACGGTGGTCTCACAGACTGTGGACACCGGCGTCACAGACGGGCCTCAGGACGTAATCGCGGCCGGTGAGTACGACCTGTCGGCGCGCTCGGGCCAGTCGGCCGCTGCCAACCCGGATGCGCTGGCTCGCGTTCGTCTGACCGAACGGGACACCGAAGAGACGACCACCTGGACGGCACCAGCGGAGACCCAACTCTCGACGCTCAACGACCTGCGGTCGGCCGCTGGCTCGAAATTGTCTCAGGACAGTAGCATCGCAAACGAGGACTCACTCATCGTAGAAGTCGGTACCAGTGGACTGGAGGGACTGCTCAAATCCAAGGGTGGTTCGGGCGCAAACGCTACCGAACGGTTCTACACAGCTATCGCCGACGGTGACCTCAGCGTGACACACACGATGCAACGAGGACGGCAGGTACAGTTGAGCGAGGGCACGACGGGATATCTGGGTGGTGGTGGCGGTGTGCGAGTCATCCCCGACTACAGTCGGGACACGTACTATCTCGTCCACGATACGAGTGCGCTCTCCGAGTTCGACCCCGACAGACAGTTCCAGACGGAATTTCGTCTGACATCCCGAGCTATCGACGGCGTACGGTACGGCCTGGTCGCACCCCAATCCGATGGCTCCTTCGAGGACGAGACGGCGACGACGTCCTTCGAAATCGTCCAGCGCTCTCTTCGCATCGACACTGGCCCGTCAGGACAGGTCGAGGTTCGTGACCAGCAGGCACAGGCTATCACCGGGACGACGACGCTGGCTGCCGGCACCGAACTGCGACTCGAGGCCACATCAGGTGACACTGCAGTCGTGCCCTACGTACTCATCGGCCAGGCGACGGCCGATGTCGACGGCACCTGGTCGGGGACGCTGGATTTCTCGGACGAGTCGGCGAACACGGGAACCGGATTCACTCTCGAAGTCAGCGATGACACGCTCACTGCCCAGAACCCGGGTATAATCCGGGGAGAGCCGACGGTGTACGACCTGCAGTTCTCAGACCAGGAGACGGCGGGCAACACCGCGGTTATCTCGTCGGTCAACCTCTCCGCCGGTGGCTTCGTCGCCATCTACAGGGACGACAACGGCTCGCCTGGAGAGATTATCGGACACACGAACTACCTCAGCGCAAACCTCGTCAACGAGGACGTCGCGATTGTCTTCGACGAGCCGATTACCCGCAATCAGGAGTTGTTTGCCATCCCACACACCGACTCCAACAACGACCAGCAGTTCGACTTCGACTCTGACCCGAACCTGGACGCTCCCTACACCGACAGCGGAACGGTTGTGATCGACCGCGCGTTCTTCTCCGGACTGTCGTCGGCTGCCACGGCGACACCGACGGCGACTCGCTCACCCACGCAGACTGCAACCGCCACCCAAACGCCGACGGCGACGCCAACACAGATCAGAACGACCGTTGCAACGACGGCGACACCAACTGCCACACCGACGGCGACGCCAACTCTCACACTGACGGAGACTGCAACCGAGACGGCGACGTCGACCGATGCAGCTGCGGGTACCGGTGGTGGCGTCACAGCGACGCCGAGTGACGGCGACGGGGACTCGGGACTCCCGCTGGAGATGGTCGGTGCCGCGGCACTCCTCCTGGGTACTCTCGGACTCGGCTGGAGTCGGTTGAACGGTGACGACGGTGACAGCGTGACGTCGACAGCCCCGTCGGCCGACGACGGAGGGAGGCCCGCCGGTACGGAGCGCACGTCCACAACGTCCTCGGGCAGCACTGCGGCAGCGGCCGGATCGCACTCGTCGGACTCTTCGGGTCAGAGTACGGCTCACTCCGAGACGCCCACAGATGCACAGCGCGAGACAGCCACGGACGACTCACAGACCACTTCGGCCGACGGCGATACGTTCACACAGGGTTGTTCCGCGATTCGGCAGGCGACGGCTGTCTCGACCAGCGGAGCGATACACACCTACGACGGGACGTTTACCGACAGTGTCGGCGAGGAGGATGCACGCTTCCAGACACTCGCGACAGCGAACGCCGACGAGGAGGTGCGTGAGGCATTCCTCAACGCAGCCAGGGAGTGGAGTCGTATCAGCAAAAATACCCACATCGCCACCGTCTACGACGTGGGCGAACAACCCCAGCCGTGGATTGCCTTCGACACCGGTGAAGCGCCACTCCCGGATGTCCTCGACTCACTGACTCAGGAACAACGCATCCACGTTCTCGGAAACATCGGCGAGGCGTTCCGGACTGCGAATATGTACAACTACACCCACAGCAGTTTGGTTCCCTCGGCGGTGTATCTCCAGGGTCTCGACGGCGACGGCCCACCGACTGCGACGGTCGCAGACTGGGGGCTCACGGCGACTGTCGAGGAACTTCTCGACGAGCACACTGTCACTCCGTACACTGCACCCGAACAGGTAGACGGGGAGACCGCCGGGATACAGACAGGTATCTACCAGTTCGGTGCGATTGCATACTACGTGCTGACTGACAGCGAGCCGTTCTCCGGGACGACCGATCTTGCCACAGCCATCGAGACAGACCCTCGCCCACAGCCCAGTGCCACGCGCCCCAATCTTCCGAGTGAAGTCGACGATATCATCCAGACAGCGATGGCGACTGACCCGACCGACCGACACGACTCGCCGTACGACCTCAGTCAGTCACTGCTCGCGGCGCTTGAGTGAGCTGGGAACGCCCGGTATGGTTGGGCTACTCGTTTACGAATGATGTTTATGATAGGCAGTCAATAATGTTGACAGTATGGCAGAGGATGTGGATAGTTTCGTTCGTGAGGCGCCGGGTGTGGCCTCGGCGACCCCTGTCGACGAGAGCGGACTGGTGCACACCTACCGTGGGGAGGTCGAGAGGGTGTCCGAGCAGGTACGGATTCTCACGCTGGCTCCGTACGTCGAGGACGAGGCAGTTGCAGCGGCGTTTACGCACGTAGCGGGACAGTGGCAGAATCCCAGCACGCATCCGAACGTGGTGACGGTTCACGAGCGATCTGAGCGGCCGCGACCGTGGCTTGCGATTGACGACGAGGTCGGGCAACCGCTGGAGGCGTTGCAGGCGTATCTCTCGGTAGCCGAGGCACGGACGGTCATCGACGACGCTGCGGAGGCGCTTCGGAACGCCGGGTTGTACAACACGCGGCATTTGACCCTGTCCCCAGCGTCGGTCTGGGTGGAGCGGAACGAGTCTGGGACGACGGCTCGTGTGGGTGAATGGGGGCTTTTGCGCGCGTGCCAGATTGCGGCTGGGACGGAGACAGTGACGCGGTACACCGCTCCGGAGTTGCTCGACGACCCGGAGAGGAGTCGCGAGGAGACTGACGTCTACGGACTGGGCACCGTGGCGTATTTCGCATTGACTGGCGAGCCGCCGGTGAGCGGGTCGAACGTCGAGGAGGGCATCAGAGAAGAGACGGTGACACCGCCAAGTGAGGTGGAACCGGAGATTCCGCCGGAGGTAGACGAGGTTGTGCTGCGGGCGCTGTCGCGTGACCCCGACGAGCGCTACCAGTCCTGTTATGCGTTCCAGACAGCGTTCCAGCAGGCGCTTCCTGCAGAAGCAGCCGAAGAGATAGCTGGGACTGGGGCAGCGGCGGGGTCGGCTGCAGCGCAATCGGCCGAGGATACAGACGAGACACCGACAGAGGAGACATCGACAGACGAGACGTCGACACCGACCGACAGTGAGCAGTCGGCAGAGAGGGAGCCTCCCTCGCCGACGGAAGCGGACACTGGGAGTTCAGGAACCTCTCGGCGCGGGATACTGACTGCACTCAGCGTCGGGGCACTCGGCATCGGGGGGCTGTCGATGGCACTTGCACAGTCAGACGAGGAGGTGCCGTTTCTCTCCAGTGGGGAGACAGAACAAACCCCAACCGCCGACAACGTCGTGACAGCCAGACGAACGTCGACACCTTCGAGTGGTACTGAGGGCAGTACGGCGACGGCTGAGAGAGAGCGCACCTCGACGGCACCCTCGGGACAG
>CAZFOF010000205.1:0-4414 GCA_964520265.1 uncultured Halobacteriales archaeon
CTACGGTACCATCGACCACGAACGTCTCGTCCGCGAACTGCGATTTTTCGACGGTAATCTCGTCCTCGACGAGGGAAACGTCCAGTCCGCCGAGAGTCTGCTTCTCGCACGCGGATTGATGAACCCGACCGTCTACTCCCATCACGTCGCTCGCATCGCAAAGGCGATGCTCCGTCGGGCGGCAGAAGACCTCCTCGCGACCGAGTACACCACACCGGAACAACTCCGGCGGATGGACGACCACTCACTCCGTGTCGCATTACGCGACTGCGAGGAGACTGTCGACTACGCACGCCGTCTGGACGACCGCAACCTCTACAAGCGCGCCGTCTGGGCAGAACTCGATGCCGTCCCCGATGACCTGCTCATCGCCGACCACGACGTCGTCAGGGATTTCGAACGCGACATCGCCGACAGCGCAAACGTCGACCCAGAGGAGGTCATCCTCGAAATTCCCGAGAGGCCGGCGATGAAAGAATCGACCTCACGCGTAGTCGTCAACGGCGAAGCCCGAACGCTGGGTGAGCAATCGACACTCGTCACCGCTCTCCGTGCCGCCCAGCGCGACCAGTGGCGACTCGGTGTCTACGCACCGGCCGACCACAGCGAACGTGTCGGCAACCAGGCAATTCGGACACTCGGACTCGACCTGGAGGGCGCACTCGTTCGGGACGTGCGTCCAGGTATCAACGCGACACTCGAAGACTTCGAGTGATATACGCATTATAATTCAACGCTGCACTAATGTCACACCATGGGATATTTATACTTGTTCATATTCATTCTCTGCATGGTATACCAGAGGCGTGATGATGATGTGGGTGAAAATATAACCGGCCAAACATACTCGGTCGAGTTCGACTGGCAGGACGATGGCTTCTGTGAATATATACTAACCGGGGTGGAGGAGGTGGGCGATGTTGCCAAAGACGAACTCCCACCGCTCCACACCGTCGTCGATGTCGATGCACTGTTCGATGTGTTCCGTCCACGAGTAAACGGCAACGAACGAGACGAGGGAACTGTCTCGTTTCCGTTCGCAGGCTGTCATGTAACACTTCACGCGAGTGGGCTGCTCGTCGTCTCCGAGAGCGACTCCTGACAGTTTGCGCTGCTGGCGCGGTTCGAGGCTCGTATTCTCGAAGACAGGCCGGTCGAGCGATGATTTCAATGGCAGGCACCTGTAGGATAGAGATATGCTCATCGAAGGGACGGTGCTTCGCGGCCGCGAGTTCGAACCGGTCGATGGTCGGGTCGTCGTTGAGGACGGCGAGATTGTCGCCATCGAGGAGGAAGATGTGCACACGCAGAACATCGTCCTCCCCGCGTTCGTCAACGCACACACCCATATCGGCGACTCTATCGCCAAAGAGGCCGGAGAGGGGCTCTCACTGCCCGAACTGGTCGCACCACCCGACGGGCTGAAACACAGACTTCTCAGAGAAGCCGACAGGGACGCGCTCGTCGACGCGATGGCACGGTCGCTTTCGTTTATGGCAACAGCGGGCACCGCGACCTGTCTCGAGTTCCGTGAGGGAGGGGTCGAGGGCGTCCGCGCCATCGAAGCGGCCGCCGAAGATACGCCCATCGAGCCGGTCGTCCTGGGACGGGAGTCCATCGAGGCGATGGAGGCGTCCGACGGCTACGGTGCAAGCGGTGCCAACGACGGCGAGTTCTCGGCGGAGCGAAACGCCACCGCTCGGGCCGAGAAACTCTTCGGTATCCACGCTGGCGAGGTCGATAGCGCCGATATCAACCCTGCACTCGACCTCGACCCGGACTTTCTCGTCCACATGGTACACGCAGAAGAACTGCACCTCGAACGGGTCGCAGACAGCGAGATACCGGTGGTCGTCTGCCCCCGCTCGAATCTCTCGACCGATGTCGGTGTCCCACCGGTTCGTGACCTGCTCGACCGGACGAAGGTCGCTCTCGGTACCGACAATGTCTTTTTGAACAGTCCGTCGATGTTTCGCGAGATGGCACTGACAGCGAAGTTGACCGACGTCAGCACACGCGAGGTACTCCGGATGGCGACGGTCAACGGGGCAGAGATTGCGGGGGTGAACTGCGGACTCATCGAGGAGGGTCGCGACGCCGAGTTGCTCGTGCTCGACGGTGACTCCGACAACCTCTGTGGTGTCAGAGATATTCCGCGGGCTGTTGTCCGCCGCGCTGGCGTCTCCGATGTCAAAGACGTCGTCCACTCGACCGAGTGACCAGCCGGGTCGATATACTCGTTTAGTGGGCGGGTACTAAGTACGAGGGTGTGGTAGACGTTCATATGTACGATGACATTCTTCTGCCGACCGATGGCTCAGCGGGGATGACGCGGGTCATCGAGTATGCAGTCGGTCTGGCCGGGATTCACGACGCGACACTGCACGGTCTCTACGTTGTCGACACGGCTTCTCTGAGTGACGTGCCGATAGAGATGACTCTCGAAGGAGTCGACCAGGCATTCAGAGAGGAAGGTGAAGCCGCTCTGGCGGAAATCGAACGACTTGCAGAGGACGTACCCGTCGAGACACACATCGAAGAAGGCTCGCCCGCCACCGACATCGTGGCCTTCGGTGAGGAGAGCGATGCCGATGTAATCGTGATGGGAACCCACGGCCGTTCGGGTGTCGACCGTCTCCTGCTCGGCAGCGTCGCCGAGCGGGTCGTCCGCTCGTCGCCGATTCCGGTGCTCACCGTCCACGTCGACAACATCGAAGAAACCGCAGAGTCGGCCTAACGGCTGTGGAGATGCTGACAGTCGCCTGCAGTGACTGCAACTTCCTCCGTGCCGGTGTCGACGAGTAGCGTCCCCGGTTCTCTGACGCCAACTGCCGTCCCGACGACGTCTTCGTCTGCTGTCTCGACGCGCACCTCGCGGCCGAGCGTGGTCGCGTGCTCGCGCCAGGCCGGGAGCACGTCGTCGAGTGAGTTCCGGAGTTCGTCGAACGTCTCCAGCAGTCGCTGTGTGAACACGCGCCGGTCGATATCACCGGCCTGTTCGCGGATACTGGTGGCGTCGACTTCCTCGGGGAGCTGGCTCTGGTCGACGTTGGCGTTGATGCCGATGCCGACGACGAGCCAGGAGATTCTGTCGGCTTCGCCTTCCATCTCTGTGAGGATGCCGGCGAGTTTTTTCTCGCCGTCCGGCGTCTCGATGAGCACGTCGTTGGGCCATTTGATGGTCGCGTCGATGCCTGCCTCGCGTGCGGCCCGAGTCGTGGCGACGGCGGCGGCGAGTGTGAACATCGGTGCACGCGTCGGGGGCACGTCGGGTCTGAGCACGACCGACAGCCAGATACCGCCACTCGGTGACGACCACTCGCGGTCGAGTCGCCCCCTGCCGCCGGTCTGTTCGTCGGCGACGACTACCACGTCCTCGCGCCCGTCTGTGGCGAGTTCCCGTGCACGGTCGTTCGTACTCGGAATGGCATCGTGATACTCCACGTCGAAGGGAGCTTGCAGTCCGAACTCGGTGGCGGGGCCGCCGAACTCGGGGACGCTGACCAGTGTGTATCCGTCGTCGTCGCTGTCGATTTCGAAGCCTGCCTCACGGAGCGCCTCGACGTGTTTCCAGATTGCAGCACGGGAGACATCGAGTCCGTCCGCGATTTCGGGGCCAGTGACGGGCCCGTCTGCAAGCGCATCGAGAACGGCGTGGCGCGTCTGTTGCATACCGGTAGTTCGGGACGGCCGCGTTCCTAACTGTACCGGTCGGAGAATGTGGTCGGCCCGGATTAGTCGATGACGACCAGCGGGTCGCCCATGTCGACGCTGTCGCCTTCGCTGATGGCGATGTCGGTGACGGTGCCACCTGATTCGGCGACGATGTCGTTCTCCATCTTCATCGCCTCCAGCACGAGCAACACGTCGCCGGCCTCTACCTCGTCGCCTTCCTCGATGTTCACGTCGAGAATCGTCCCCTGCATCTCTGCGGTGACTTCCTGCCCCTCTGCTGCTGTCGCATTGCCACCGCTGTCGTCGCCGCCTGGCCCGGCCCGTTCGGGGCGGGGCTGTGTGTCGCTGCTGCCGCTGGCTGCGGCTTCGATGTCGATGGCCGGAGCTCCGCGTTCTTCCAGGTCGACATCGAAACGCTTGCCGTTGACCTCGACGGTGAACTCGCGTTCGGTCACCTCTTCGTCTTCGCCGGTGGTCTCCGTCTCCGTGCCCCACTTCTCCTGTGCCTCCTCGATTCGCTCGGGTTCGAGCGTGTTGTCGAGGTATTTGGTGGTGTGTCGACCGGTGACGAACTCCTCGTCTTCGAGCATCAGGCGGTGGAACGGGATGACGGTCACGATGCCCTCGATGTCGAACTCCGCGAGTGCCCGTTTGCCGCGCTCGATGACCTCTGTCCGGGTCTCGCCGCTGACGATGAGTTTCGCAATCATCGAATCGTAGTCGGTGACGAGTTCGTCAC
>CAZFOF010000206.1:0-4363 GCA_964520265.1 uncultured Halobacteriales archaeon
TCACGCTGTTCCAGGACGTCTACGAGAACCGTCCCGACCAGCACGACGACCTCGCTGACCTCTACAGCGAAGACGTCGTCGAGCGCGCGATGGAAGTCGGGAACTAGCGTTCACACGGTCTCGATTTTTTACTCGACCCCACCGTCCCCGGCACCGGGTCGTATTTGGCTGTAGCGCCACCACCATCCACATATTCACCGACAGAGCCGACGCCGGGGAACGACTGGCCGAGACGTCCGACGAACGGAACGTCAGCGCCGACGTGTGGCCATCAAAGCGCATTTGTTGGTTCGTATGCAGTATCTCTATGTGACAGGGAACCACATCACACGCCGATGGGCTCTGAACAATGTTTCCGGGCCAGTGCCGTCGGAGGTCGGTTGTGGGTCGCTGCTCGCCAGCGGGCAGCGAGACAACACGCCACAGCCTGGAAACCCGATCTGCATGGCGCGTTTCGAATGTTTGGCTGTCCACATCAGCTCGGGCGAACAATTAAATCCTGAGAGTTATCTCTCTCAACACACACGATAGATGACAGAAGAGGTCACTCCAACTCGCCGACGACTGTTGCGGGCAGGCGTAGTCGGCGTCATGGTTCCAATCGCGGGATGTAACGGCGTTGACAGCGAGCTGACCGATACCGAGACACCGACCGATGGGACATCGACGCCGACCGCGACCCTGACCCCAACGCCGGCGTCCACACCAAGGCCGTCTGCCACATCCGCTAACGACAGTTCAATTCCAGACGTGGAGGTTCGGACTCCGGTCTCTGTGAACACCACTAACGACAGTTCAATTCCAGACGTGGGGGTTCAGACTCCGGTCTCTGTGAACACATCAGCGTATCTGAACGAGAACCTTGACGCACCCGACGGTGACGCAGGTGACCGGTTCGGGTATTCAGTTGCTCTGTCCGATGACGGATCGACTGCTGCTGTCGGGGCTCCGTACGATAAAGACGAGAACGGGTCGTTTAGTGGTTCAGTTTCCCTCTTCGAAGCGTCGGACGAGGGCTGGAGGCACCGAACCAAACTCACGCCAAGCGACAATAACGAAATCGCTGTGTTCGGTTGGTCAGTGGCGGTGTCGAGCGACGGAGCGACGGTCGTTATCCGGAGCAGTGTCCCCGCGTCTGTGGATGGGCAGGCGTATGACCGTGGAGTTGCACATGTGTTCGAGTTACAAAACGGCGACTACATTGAGCGAGAACGTCTTAACGGCCCCGATCAGCGGGTGAACAGCCTGCGGGGGCCAGTGGCCGTGTCGAGCGATGGACGAACGGCCCTGCTTGGGAATCCACCCTCGCCTAGTGGAAGTGGCACTGAAGTTGCCCCACCAGTCTCCGTTCTCGACGCTCGGGACGGTACCTGGGACGCCAGTCTGGGGCTCAAACCACAAGAGGAGCGAGACTGGACGGTATTCGGTGATTCGGTTGCACTGTCGGGCGATGGGAAGACGGCTATCGTCGGAGAGCCCCCGGGTTCTTTTGAAGAAGACAGGAAATTTGGAACCGCGCACGCATTTATCCTGAGGGACGGGGACTGGCGCCACACCAGACTGGAGCCCAATGCCGGCGACGCCGAGTCTGGTGACATATTCGGCAAGGCAGTAGCGGTGTCGGACGATGGGAAGTATGCCTTCGTCGGTGCCCCAGGTGATCCGCACCCACAAAGTCCTGCTGTCGGGGCAGTCTACCTCTTCGAACGGTCGGATGGAAGCTGGAGACAAGCAGACAAGTTCCGTACCTTCGATGACCAGGCGGAGAATCTGGAATTCGGAAGGTTGTTGTCAAGTGACGGGTCGGTCGTCCTCATCGGAGCCCCCGATAAGAGCAATAGCACCGAAGACACTGTAGGAGCGGCATACGTATATGAGCAGTCAAACAGCGGGTGGAGCGAAGTAGCGAAGCTCTCTCCACCTCCAGCCCAACATACTGAGTTCCCCGCGTCCGTGGCGGTGGGGAATAGTGGAGCAACAGCCATCCTCGGCGAGCCTTTGTTCAATGCTGGATCGGTTCCTGATTCCGGGAGAGCGTACGTATTCACAGACTTCATCTAGTTCACGTCGGATACGTTCGCTCCATCTTGTACGCCACACCACGACCTAGCCGGGAACTGGGAGAGTGCTGGTGCAACATGGAGAGAATGTAGTCAGCAGATGGCGACACGAGATTCTGGTGCATCGCCTCAGGCAGAATCGCTAACTCCCCTGTACCGGATGGGTATCCGAAATCAGTCAAGCAGTTGGACGAAGTCAACCTGCTTGGGTTGAAAGTTCGTGTCACGGTAGAAGCGGCGTGCGTCGTCGTTGTGCCACTCACAGGAGACTTTAAGATGGTCACAACCGCGCTGGTGGGCTCGTTCTTTCACTCGTTCGATAACCTCCGTGCCGTAACCTTGATTTCGGCACCCTTCGTCGATAGCGAGATCTACGATACGAAGATACTGTGAGTTCTGACGAGACGGGTGGTGGCCCTCACGTAGTGTGAGAAACCCGATTGTCTCGCTGTTCTCTACAATAAGATATACGAAGACTGCATCATCATCGAGGAGAGTGCGGAAGTTATCCTCGGGCACTTCGTTAACATCCGCATAGACGAGTTCGTTCAGTTCGGAATACTCCTCCATTGATTGTGCGAGGCGATACCAGCGGCTGACAAGCGCATCAACGTCGTCATCGGTGGCTCGAACAAGTTCCATATGCAGACATCCTGCCGGTTACTTTTGAGGGTTTGCTCGGTGTGTTGGATTCTGACACACTGCCGTACATCACAGAAGTGGTGGAATAGTTTTGTTCGCCATACTGCTGACTCCATTGATCGATACGCCCGTCCCGTCTTGCACACACTCAGAGAACTATGTGATGGTAAGCAGGTGAGTGATGGTATGCGAATACCCAAATCACCGGATGATACACTAGCTCTGCCCGAAGATTTCGGTCTCGGGGTAGAAATCCGCCCACGCGAACCAGAACATCTGTGAGCGGTCGTTGGCCGCGGTCAGCGAGGTACCCTCGTGTGGGCCATCGCGGGCCCGTCCGCTGACGATACCCCACCGGGAGCCGCCGCCGACGAGTGCGTCGCCGTCCCGTTCGAAGGTGAGTGTCGTCCCGTCGAGAGTGCGCTCGTAGGCGACCAGCGAGCCGTCGTCGGTGGCGGCGACGACGACCGGTAGGTCTCTCACCGTGTCGTTGACGACACCACCGCGGTCTTGGACGGTCTCCAGCGGATAGGCACGTGCCACCTCGTCGGTGGCGATACCGATGACCGACGCCTTCGGGTGGAGGCGGTCATCAGATGAAGCGCCACTGATACCGACGCGTCTGCTCTCGGCGTAGCCAGCGTAGGGGTCGTCGTTGTATCGCCGCGAGACACCGCCGTTGACCGTCTTGGACTTCGGCGAGGGCAACAACACCTCCGTGTCGGGATACTCCGCCTGCCACTCGCCCCACGTCGTCATCGACGAGGGACGAAGCGCGAGCGACGTGCCGGTTTCGGGCCCTTTGACTGCCTTGCCGAGCACCTGGCTCCACAGCGACTCCGTGAGTTCGTCGTACATCACGAGGTCGGATTTCCAGAGGAGTCCGGAGACGCCAAACACCGTCGTTTCGCCGTTGACGCGACGCTCTGCGGTCACACCAGAGCCACAGAGCGGGCAGTACGTGACCAGCAACGGCCCGCCGAAGGTGTCGTTGACGACCTCGTGCCAGTTGAGAATCGCCAGCGGATAGGCGCGTGCCTCGCCGTCGACGGCAACGCCGATGACGCGGCTATCTGCCGAGAGGGTGGCGTCGACATCGCTCCAGTCGCTGGCGAAGGCGGGTTCGGTGATAGCCGGAATGGCGTCTTTGGCCGCGCCGCGCCTGAGGTCGCTGTTGGACAGCGGCAGGTCGGGGTCGGTGAGACTGGAGACGCGGGAGTTGTCGCCCTCGACATCGGCCGAGACGGGGTCAGAGCCGGTCGGGGTGCCGGTCGACCCAGACGCATCGTCGCTGTCATCGGAGAGACAGCCAGCGGCACCGACGGTGAATCCGGCCCCGAGCGTTCCCAGGAAGCGTCGGCGGTTCATACACCTCGATACGACCGATTGCGGCTAAAACGTGTGTCGGCGAGGCACGAACTGCTCACAACCGTGAAAGCTACTGAAAGGTCTCGTACCGACTGTCTCCCACTGGAGAAGAATACGTTTCGCTCACAGTTCCGGCGATTACCTTCACTCCGGGGCGGCAGTTTATGGTGGAGAGCGAACTACCCCCATCCGTGTCAGAGACAGCGGGCTATCTGCGATTTTTCCCCTACGAGGAGCCCTACGACCACCAGCGGGAGGCGATGGGACGCATCTACGAGGCGCTGGCTGATGGG
>CAZFOF010000207.1:0-4362 GCA_964520265.1 uncultured Halobacteriales archaeon
CGTGACGTCGTCGACGGCTTCGGCGTCGGGAGTTACATCACCAACGCCGACCCCGTCGACTTCGCGCTCGACATCGTCGAGGTCGAGGGCGAACCGGCCGCAAAACGTGGCAAACTCGGTGGCAAAAAGCAGGTGTACCGCACGCCCGACGGCGCACACCACGTTGGTCTCGCAGACCGCGACGGCCCGGCAGACGGGAGTGAACTCCTCAAGCCGCTCATCCGAGACGGTGAACTCGTCCGAGAGTTCGACATCGACAGTGCTGCCGAGCGGGCGATGGTCGATGCAGAAAACGTTCGTTTTTGAGGAGGGCTACGCCGGGTCTGGGTCGGGCAGCGCGCGCAGCGAACGGGGCGGGAGCAGGTAGTTCCCCCGGCGTTCGACGGTCGTGTACTGGAGGATGCCGTTGTTGGTTCGCTGGCCGACGGCACCCGACTCGGCGAGGTCGGTGCCGTTCATCATCGACCGCGTCTGGACGAAATCAGCGATTTGTGCCTGCAAGGAGAGAAAGTGCACCGTCGCCTGGTCGTCGTCGGTGGAGTCGAAATCCCGACGGAGAAGGAGTGGTTCGCCATCGACTCTGGCGCGAGCGGTCTTCTGTGCGTGGCCGACGACACCGGCGTCGGCATCGGCACTGGCGTGGGCAGGACAGCCGTGTTCGACGACACCGTTGCTATCACCGAGATTCTTGCCGGTGCCCTCGACAGTCCCTTCCTCGGCGTGGGCGGGACAGAACATCGTCGCGACGCGGTGATAGCGGTCGTCCTGTTCGTACCACTGGGACAGATTGAGTCGTATCTTCGAGAGTTGCTGGGTCGTCCCGCCGGCGAATGGCCCCTCGTCGATGGTGACGCTGTCCTCGCTTGCCTGACTCTTGGCGAATCCCGACTCGAAACCCATGTACATCGGTGCGTCCTCGGGAACCGGTTCCGAATCGGGAATCCCGTCGACATCCTGGTTCTCGGCAGGGAGACCGTCGCCGATAAAGCCGGTGCGGCGGTCGGTCGCCGACAGCGTTGCCGGCAGCGACGAGACAGAGACGCCGTTGAGTTGGTCGCGTTCACCCGTGAGCGCCGCCTCCACGGCCAGAACGACCGAGCCGTAGTCACTCGCGATGTGGACGCCCACGTCTGCCGTCTCCAGCGTGGGCGATTCCAGCGGCGACAGCGCTTTCGGGTCGGGCAAGTCGACACTCTCGGGGAGGGCAGCGTCGAACCGCGAGAAATACGCCGGCGAGTACCCCACCGTCAACAACAGACCCTCGGGGCTGTGGGGGTATGCGCGCTCGACAGACCGGAGCGCGCGCTCGACGGCCTCGCGGTCTGCTGCCGTCGGCGTCGTGCCCTCGTAATCGAAGTGGACGAAGACGTGGTGTCGCGGTGGGACATCGTTCCCGTGGTCGTCGGTCGCCAGCGCAGCGTTCCAGGCGTGCTGGCGCTCGGGCAAGGTAGAAACGTCGTCGGAGCCCGCCGGAATGTCGGGCGATTCACGCCCCAGACACGCCGACAGCGCTGCAGACCCGCCAATTGCGACCGCCGCCTTGACGAAATCCCGTCTGGAGACACCGCCGTCACGGCTCGGATTCATCGAACCACTCTAGGGGTCGAGGGCGTTAGGACGTTTTGGTCACTCTGGTAGAACGTTCGGAGTGGAACGGTTTCACGGCGCAGATATTCTTATTTCATAAGAATTATAGGGGGCTTTAAGTGCTTCTGTA
This sequence comes from uncultured Halobacteriales archaeon, assembly GCA_964520265.1. Classification (GTDB taxonomy): domain Archaea; phylum Halobacteriota; class Halobacteria; order Halobacteriales; family Haloarculaceae; genus Salinibaculum. The sequence goes on from CAZFOF010000207.1 coordinate 1,718, forward strand.
GGCCACCGAAAGACAATGAGCCCCAACGTTTTCGGGAAGTACAAAAACTTCGTCTGGTGGACGATGGACATCGTCGGAGTCTCGCGGTCGATACAGTCGAAGGTACTGATGGCTGTCGCCATTCAGTTTGCAGTCTCAGTCTCTCTTGCAATCGTCCCGACTGTATTCTCTGGTTGGTTGCGTCTCTGGTCGACTGTCTGTCTGTTCGGTCTCGCGACAGTCGCGTTTGCAAATACCGTTCTCGTCGTACAGGACGACCTCATAAAGCCGATTCTCAACTTACAGCGAACGTCGGAGCAGATTGCAGATGGGCATCTCAACGTCAGCCCGCCAAAGACAGACCAGCAAGACGAGATGGGGCGTCTCGTCCGGTCGTTCGGGGAGATGTGTGACTACCTCGGGACAGTTGCAAACCAGGCCGAAGCGATTGCCGACAGGGAGTTCGACGCGCCGGTCATCGAAGAGGACGTGCCGGGTCGGTTCGGACGGGCACTCCAGGAGATGACCGCCAGCCTCCAGCGCTACATCGCCCGCATCGAGAACGACCGCGACCGATTCCAGTTGCTCAACTACCTCGTCGGCCACGACGTGCCAAACCTCATCAATATCATCGCGATTCGACTGGATATGCTGCGTGAGACCGGTACCGAACAGGACGAAAAGCATCTCGACATCATCGAGGAGCAGATCGAAGAAATCGACGATATCTCCCATCTGGTCGGGAGTCTGGCGTCAGCAGAATCGGTCAGACCAGTCGATGTCAAGAAGTTACTCGCCCACGAGTCGGGTCGCATCGACGAGTCGTTTCCTGACGCGGCGGTGTCGCTTGACCTCCCCGACGGGGCAGTGTACGTCACCGGAAACGACCTGTTCGGGCGCGTCTTCGAGAACCTCATCGTCAACGGCATCGAGCACAACGATCGGGCCGAGCCACACGTCGAGGTTACAATGCGCGTCAACGACGGGGTAGATATCACGATTACCGACAACGGCCCGGGTATCGACTTCGCGGACGCCGGTGAGGTCTTTGCGACCGCCGAGACGGGCACTGGCCTCGACATCGTCGAGACCATTATCGGGTGGGCCGATGGCTCCATCACCGTCACAGAAACATCCGACGACGGCACGACAGTCGAGTTGTGGCTTCCGACGACGGAACCACCGGAGAGCCAAACAGACGACGCGAAGTGGCTCGAAAACGTCAGCACCGAGAACTGACACCTCGCTACGTGTCACTGTCTTCGACAAAAGGTAACGGTTATAGGCTATCGCACCAGAGCGTCAAAACATGCAACGTCGAGCCGCGGCGGTCTACTTCGTCCTTTTCATGGTGCTTGGCGCGGGTGCGTACGGCTTCATACAGGTCGGAATGAGCTCGCCAGAGGTCGACCTCAACGGGCCGACCTACACCGAGGGTGATACACTGACCGTCAACGGAACAAACTACACCGTTACAACAGTCGAGTCAGAGATTGAAGAGGGAAGTCACGGAGGCGGCGCGTCGGTATCCTACACCGGTGAAGTGACCTTCTTCAACGCCTCGGCGATGGGAACGGCAACACTCGAAGACGGGTCGAGCATGGAATTCCAGGGCGCGGCCTACAATATCAGTGTGCCGAACCAGACCGAAGTTACCCAGTTCCAGCTCACCGAGATACTGAGTGCGTCTGATGTCGTCGCCAACGACCCCGATGCCAGTGCTGTCGTGACCGACGAGAACGGCAACCAATTCGTCCAGTTCGAGAACGAGTCGACCGTTCCAGTCTCGGAGTACCTCCCAGAACCAACGACGTTCACGATATCCACTGGTGACGTCTTCTACTACCCCGAAGAAGACGTCTCGACGACCGTCACCGATGTCTCGGCAAGCGGCGCGACGCTGACGTGGGATGCCGCTGACAACGAATCCACCGACTTCGGCGAGGGTGAGAACATCACGCTCAACGGAGAGAGCTACTTCGCACACTTCCCCTCGAACTCGTCGGTGCAGGTGCTCCCGACCTCCGAGTACTACGGCGAGTACGCCAGTACGCTCAGCGACATCAGCTACTACCACGAGCGCAAAAACGGCGTCTGGGGAATCGTTCTCATCAGCTTCCTGAGCGCGCTCATCCTCATCTCGGCGGCCTACCTGCCGAACAAGTAACGCACACCCGTCTTTTCACACCCGTTTCCGACTTCGTGAGTGTTCCACGTTGGATTTCTCCAAGAACAGCGGTGTCTCTCCTCGTACTAAACTGAGAAAGACCGGCGACTATCCGTCGTGGCTGAGCCACGCCAGACCGAGGCCGACGACGAGTAGTCCAACAACGCCGACCAGTTGGAGTACGACCGCGCCCGTGCTATTGAGTGTCGCCCACGGCTGGCCAGCCAGAGTCCCGAGGCCGACGAGGACGAGCAATGCACCCACACCGATGCCGAGCGGTTCCAGTGTGTCCCGAACGTCGAGTCCGTTCATATCCATCCCATCCGCGACACGCAATTGTAAAGTCCGCGGTTTCCACACCCGAACGGAGGAGTGGACTTGGCAGGGTTTGAGTATGACTCCCCGGGTTCACTCGAGCGCTCGCTACGCTCACGGTCTCGTTGCACGGGCCGGGAGGGAGTTGAACCCCCGACCATCTGGTTAAAAGCCAGACGCTCTG
>CAZFOF010000208.1:0-1313 GCA_964520265.1 uncultured Halobacteriales archaeon
GGCGTCGGCGTCGACGTACCGCGACAGCGACAAACGCGGTGGCGCGAACGGGGCCCGTATCCGCCTCGAACCCCAGCGAAATTGGGAAGTCAACGAGCCCGCCCAGCTGGAGACGGTACTGCAAACGCTGGAGGAAATTCAGGAAGAGTTCAACAGTTCCCAGTCCGATGGCACACGGATTTCGCTTGCCGACCTCATCGTGTTGGGCGGGAACGCGGCCGTCGAACAGGCGGCAGCGGATGCCGGCTACGACGTCGAAGTGCCGTTCGAACCCGGCCGGACGGACGCCTCACAGGAGCAGACAGACGTCGACTCCTTCGACGCACTCAAACCGAAGGCAGACGCGTTCCGGAACTACCTCGCGGACGATGCCGACCGAAAACCAGAGGAGTTGATGGTCGACAACTCCGAGCTACTGAACCTGACACCCGACGAGATGACGGTGCTGGTCGGTGGGATGCGCACGCTGAACGCAACCTACCAGCAGTCCGACTTCGGTGTCTTCACCCACCAACCGGAGACGCTGACCAACGACTTCTTCGTGAACCTGCTGGATATGGGCACGGAGTGGGAACCGGTCTCTGACTCTGAGAACCTCTTCGAGGGACGCGACCGCGAGACGGGTGAAATCAACTGGAAAGGGACGCGCTTCGACCTCATCTTCGGGTCGAACTCCCGGCTTCGCGCTATCTCTGAAGTCTACGGTGCTGAGGACGCAGAGGAGAAGTTCGTCCATGACTTCGTGGACGCGTGGCACAAGGTGATGAGCCTCGACCGCTTCGACCTGGAGTAGTCACTTCTCGCCGGCGGTTTCTTTTGTTGAGACGTGCTGACCCTGCGAACCACTGTATCGGTCGCCAGTCAGTGACAGGCGTCCCAACACCGTTTTTCCGGATGTAGCCACGTAACTGTCCGCCAGACTGGTGTGTCACCACACCACGAATCGCCGAGTAACACCGGTGTCACCACCTGATACCGGTGTCCGCGAGTGCTTATGGGCGTGCCGCGGCTACAGGGTGACAACGGTAGAAGATACGACGCATATGTCCCAGCAAAAATCCGATTACGCAGACGAGACAGAGATTGAGGCAGCGCTCGACAACCAACCAGACGAGGAGACAGTCACCACCGCAGTCGAGAACCTCGAAGACAACGGGTTCGACGTGGTCGTCGTCGACACGCCAGCGGAGGCCCTGGAGACGCTTCAGTCTCACATCCCTGCCGGGGCCTCGGTGATGAACGGCCACTCGACGACGCTGGAGGAAATCGGATTCGTGGAGCACCTGAGCGAGGGCGACCACGACTGGGAGAGT
>CAZFOF010000208.1:1323-4354 GCA_964520265.1 uncultured Halobacteriales archaeon
GGAGAGTCTTCCCGACGAAGTCTGGGGCATCGACGACGACGAGAAACGGCAGGCTGCTCGCCGTAATGCACAGACTGCTGATTACTTCCTCGGCGGTATCAACGCTATCGCGGAGACGGGCGAACTCGTCGCCGCCGACCGCTCGGGCAGTCGCATCGGTGCCTATCCCTTCGCCGCCAGCAACGTGGTCATCGTCAGCGGCACCAACAAAATCGTCCCGACGCTTTCGGACGCGCTCGACCGCCTGGAGTCCGTCGCTTACCCACTGGAGAACAAACGCGCCAAAGAGGCCTATGGCGTCGGCTCCGCCATCGCGAAGCAACTCATCTTCCGCCAGGAACTCGAAGAGGGACGCACCACGCTGGTCCTGATTCGGGACAGCCTGGGCTACTGACTGGCTCCGCTTCCGCGCTGTTCCCCTCACGTTTTTCTTACGACCGCCGACGGAGTGATGTGTCTGTCAGTCGAAGTGGTGTGTAGATGGACGACCATACGCGCGATGCGACGGTCGGGCCACCGGCCGGGAACCCGACTGGCTGGAACGCGACAGACCGCCGCTGGGAGCACGCGACACTCCGGCGAGCAGTGGCACACGGCGTCCGACTCTACAATGCTGGCGAGTACCACGAATCCCACGACTGCTTCGAAGCCGAGTGGTACAACTACGGCCGTGGCACCACCGAAAGCGCCTTCTTACACGGTATGGTGCAGGTCGCCGCCGGCGCGTACAAACACGTCGACTTCGAGAACGACGACGGGATGCGCTCGCTGTTTCGCACCTCGCTGCAGTACCTCCAGGACGTTCCCCACGACTACTACGGCGTCGACGTCCTCGACGTCCGGACGGTCATGACCAACGCCCTCTCGGAGCCGACAGCACTCGACGGGTGGCAGATTCGCCTCGACGGCGAGCACGTCACGGCGACCACAGCGGATTTCGAGTACGCGGAGCAACTGGAATGAGCGGCGACGTACTCGAATCGCAACGAACACAACCGTTGGGCCGCATATTGGTGATAGATGCGCGTTGAACGACTGGGAGATGGCGACCCTGAGGTCGCTGTTGTCGGCGGAATTCACGGCGACGAACCCTGCGGTGTGCGGGCCGTCGACGAACTGGTGGCTGACGACCTCGATGTCCAGCGGCCAGTGGCACTCGTCGTCGCCAACGAGGCGGCAATCGATGCCGACCAGCGGTACGTCGATTCAGATCTGAACCGGTCGTTCCCCGGTGACCCTGCTGCCGAAGCACACGAAAAGCGCCTGGCAGCAGAACTGACCGAACTGCTGAGTGACTGTGCCGTCCTCTCCTTGCACTCGACGCAGTCCTACGACGACCTCTTTGCAATCGTGAACGGACTGGATGAGTACGGGCGACAGATCTGTCCACATCTGAGCGTCGACGCAGTCGTCGATGCCGGGACGTTCGACCGGGGTCGAATCTTCTCTGCGGTTTCCCAGACTATCGAAATCGAGTGTGGCCACCAGGGCTCCGAACAGGCCGCACAGAACGCCTACCGTGTCGCCCGTGAGTTCCTGGGTACAACGGGTGCATTGCCGGAGGCCGCACGCACGGCAAATACGGACGTGCCGCTGTACCGTCTCCACCGCCGCGTCCCCAAAGACCCAGCCCCCGAATACGAGGTGTACGCCTCGAACTTCGAGCACGTGCCGGCCGGAGAGGCGTTCGCGGCGATGGGTGGCGAAGACATCGTTGCAGAGGAAGGCTTCTATCCGGTGTTGATGTCACCGTATGGCTACGAGAACGTCTTTGGCTACGCGGCAGAGCGCGTGGGACTGCTGGCCGACGCCTGATACTCCCGTGTGCGGCGTCATTCTTCCGGCGGGTCGAACTCGACGAGCGTGAGTTCACGGTCGAGCATACAGTATTCGTGGGGCGGGTCGCCGAGAACGTCGCTGATGCGGTACTCCTCGTCGAACTCGGCACCAGCGGGTTCGCAGTACTCGTGGCTCGGGCAATTCGAGTGTGGACACGGCCCCTCCAGAGAGACACGACTGCCAGCGAAGGCGCTGTTGGCTTCGACGTTGGCCTGTATCGGTGCTGGTTCGACCTCGACAGCAGTGACGCCGGTGTCGTGGACAGCACACTCGAGTGTGCCTGCACCTTCCCGCAGGGCCGCAACACGGTATTTCCGCCCTTCTGTGAGATTCAAACACTGGTCTCGGTACGGACAGCCTTCGCAGGCACTCGATTCGCCGCGGTAGACGAACTCGGTGCCGACTTCGGCCAGGCGCGTCCCGATGAGTGTCACAGTGGTCATGCAACACGCGTTGGCCGGGCAGACGATTAAGTCCCCCGACAATCACGGGGTCAGTCGCCGCGACCGGTCAGTTCGTCCAGTTTCTCGAAGTAGTCGGGGCGGGGAACCTGGTACAGCGAGCGGTAGTCGACGCCGCCGCTGGAAAACGTCTCGGCCAGTTCGGTCGCACCCGTGATGGCGGTGTCACGGTCGTCGTAGGTCTCACGAGACCGATTCACATCGGGTTCTAAAAAGAGCGTCACGTACCATGGGGCGTCTGGCGATGGCTGGTCTCTCCCTGGACGCCGGTCGCGTTGGCCTTTGGTCACGTACAGCGTCGGCAGACACGGTGCCGGATACGCCGACGCGTTGAACACGTCCGGTCGATAGGCCAGGATGATTTTGGTATCCTCCTCGTTCCAGAGTTCCCAGCCAGCGGGCAGACTGTCCAGTTCCATGACTCTCCTTCGAGACGATACATCTTGAGTGACGCGATACGACGGGAAAATATGTGTTCACACATACCAAACTTATATAAACGAAACAGTTGGGCACTTTTTGGCTCCTCCACCGGAACGACTGCCGTTTGCTGGTTTACAGCCGTTAATCGGGAGACAGCGACTGCCATATATCCGTTTCGGAGAAGCGCTTATATAGGTTGAATACTCATATAATAAATAGTATCGGTGGTTACTCCGCCGATAATAACAGACCACGATTACCCAACCGGCGTGGTGTACGATTGGTATGTATACACATGACAGAAGCCG
>CAZFOF010000209.1:0-4322 GCA_964520265.1 uncultured Halobacteriales archaeon
GCGTGTTCGAGACGTGGACGACGCTGACCATCTTCGTGTCGTCGGTGATGAGGTCGCGGGCGGCGTCCATATCCAGATAGCCCGACTCGTCGACGGGGATGTATTTCACCTCCGCGCCGGTCTTTTTGGCGATTTGCTGCCAGGTGACCAGCGCCGCGTGGTGTTCCATCTCCGTCATCACGATTTCGTCGCCGGGGCCGAGTTCGGCCAGTCCCCACGCGTAGGCGACGGTGTTCATGCTCTCGGTGGTGTTCTTCGTGAAGACGATTTCCTCGCGGCCTTCGGCACCGATGAACTCAGCGACGCGGTCGTGGGCGTTCTCGTAGGCAATCGAGGCCTCCTGACTCAACTGGTGGAGGCCGCGGTGGACGTTTGCGTTCGTGTGGCGGTAGTAATCGGCGATGGTGTCGACGACCTGGTCGGGGGTGTGTGAGGTCGCACCGTTGTCCAGGTACACCAACTGCGTTCCATCGAATTCCCGTTGCAGGATGGGGAAATCTTCCCGTATCCGCTCGACATCGAGGATATCAGACTCGGTCGTTGCCATTGTCGAAGCAAGTGGCTGGATGGCTAATTGTTCTTCGGTTTGCCTAAATTCTTCTTCGGAGAGTCACAACCACAGCAGCTGTGCGTGCCGCGTTTCCTCGACATCGAGGACGTTCTCCTCCTCGACAAAGCCGTGCTCGACGGCCAGACCGACGGCGCGTGTGCCGACGATGTTGGCGACCGAACAGTGTGCGAGACTCTCGACGACAGTCTCCTCGTCGGCCGTTTCGCCGCCGTAGAAATTCTCGTCGACGGTCAGCGTGATGTCGCCGTCCTCGAAGGTTTCGCCCATTATCTCCGCATCGCAGACGGAGACGAGGACGCCTTTCTGCGTGTCGCGTTCGTTCAACAGCAGTTCCGTCGTGTCCTGTGTTGGCATCTCACTCCACCATCTTCTCCTCTTGCTGTTGGCGCATCTCCTTGACTTCCTCGGCGACTTCCTCGGCACGCTCGTCCTCGCCGAGTGCCTCCAGTGCGACGGCTTTCTCTTCGAGCAACTCGACGTTTTTGAACCCGAGACGCACGGCGTTGTCGAAGCAGTTCAGTGCGTCTTCGGCGAGCCCGCGCTCGTTGAGGAAAAAGCCACGGTTGTACCACGCCTGGCCGAACCGGGGGTCGATTTCGACCGCCCGCTCGGAGTGTTCCAGCGCCTCCTCGGTGCGGCCGAACTCCCACAGCGCGTAGGCGAGATTCGTCTCGGCTGTCGCCGCGTGCTCGGACTCGTCGTCGATGTTGATGGCCTCTCGGTACGCACCGATAGCGGCGTCGTACTCTTCCAGTTCGGCGTGTGCAGCGCCTTTGTTCACCCAGGCTTCCTGCTCGATGCGCTCGTCGTCGGCGTAGTTTGCGGCACGCTCGAAGGCCTCCGTGGCCTGCTCGTGTCGCTGGATGCGCATATACTCCAGTCCGACGTCGACCAGTGAGTCAGCGTCGACCTGGTCTGCGCCGACGTTGTGCTCGTCGAGCATATCGGTGAGCACCCGCGAGTCGACAGGGTCGACCTGGTCGGGGTCGACCTCTATCTCGGGCGGATCCATGTCGAAGGCGTCGTAAGGGTCGTCGAACCCCTGTCCCTCGGAGAAGGAATGCTTCTCGGGGTCGTCAGTCATGTTCCGTTGTAGATGGGGGAAGCGGTTAAGGGCTACGTCCCGGGGCGCTGGATTCAAGCGGTGTGCGGGGAAACGACCGGTATGAGCAAACGGCTGTTCGTCAGCGTCGACCTCGATGGACTCGCCCAGGAGGTCACACGCGTCCAGGAACTACTGGCCGACGCCAGCGGACTCCGCGTGACCGACCCCGAACAGGCACACATCACGATGAAGTTTCTCGGCGACACCGATCCCGACCGCATCCCCGAGATAACCGAGACACTCGAAACCGCCGTCGCCGAAAGCGGTGTCGACCCCTTCACCGCCGAGTTCGGGGGACTGGGCGTCTTTCCCAGTCTGGACTACATCAGCGTCGTCTGGCTCGGCGTCCGCGAGGGCAGTGCGAAATTGACGACACTCCACGAAGCCATCGAAGCCGAGATGGTCGCACTCGGATTCGACCCCGAAGACCACGACTTCACCCCACACGTGACGCTCGCGCGGATGAACCACGCCGGCGGGAAGGAACTCGTCCAGGATGTCGTCGAAAACCGCGACCCCGACGCCGGAACGATGACCGTCGAGGAGATTCGCCTCACGGAAAGCCAACTGACTGATGACGGCCCCGTCTACGCCACCGTCGACGCTGTGTCGCTGTGACCGAGTTTAGGCCCGCCAAATATATAAGATTCGTGATACTTAAATGGGGCGGGCGCTGTAGGTTCGAGTATGGTCGCACTGGAGAATCTGGGACTCGTCTTCGTTGCCGGACTTATTACGGCGCTGGCGACGGGCATCGGTGCGCTCCCTTTCTTCCTTTTCGACGACATTAGCACGCGCTGGAACGTCGCGCTCTGGGGGCTGGCGTCGGGTATCATGGTTTCGGCGTCACTGTTTGGTCTGGTCTTGGAGGGGTTGGCTGTCGTCGACGGCACCCTGGTCGACGCCGCCATCGCCATCGGCCCCGGCGTCGTCGCCGGTGTCGTCCTCGTCATCGTCGGCCACGAGGTGCTGGAGGGCGCGGAAATCAACCCGCGCGAGTACGAGGAAGCCGACTTCAAGAAACTCATCCTCGTCCTCGGTATCCTGACCGTCCACAGTTTTCCCGAAGGCGTCGCCGTCGGTGTCTCCTTTGCCGAACTCGGGCTCCAGGATGTCGCCGACGGGAGTACACTGATTCTCGGTGGCCTCACGCTCCCGATTCTCGCCGTCTTCATGACTGTCGCCATCTCGATTCACAACATCCCCGAGGGCGTGGCAATCTCGATTCCACTGCGGTCGATGGGTGTCAGTGAGTGGCGGATGGTCTGGTGGGCAGTCTTCTCCAGTCTCCCCCAACCCATCGGGGCCGTTATCGCCTACTACTTCGTGACCCTCGCAAAGCAGTTTCTCCCGCTCGGGTTTGGCTTTGCCGCGGGTGCGATGGTCTATCTCGTGGCGACGGAGTTCATCCCCGAAGCGCTCGACCACGGCGAAGGGCTTCCACGGGGTGGCCGTCTGGAGTTGACGACCGGACTACTCGTCGGCTTTCTCGTGATGGTGCCACTCGCGTTCATCTAGCCGAGTCTCCTCGTCCGGTGGTGTTCGGGGGTAAGACAACTCAGCAATCGGCAGCCGTACAGATTGCTCAAACCGTTCTTTCAGTCTCCAGTACTGCCATGTGTATACGGTATCTGGTTTGCGTATGAAACGCAGAGAACTGTTGGCCGCTGTCTCGATGATCGGGATTGCCGGCTGTTTGGACGGACAGGGGACTGGTTCGCCGGACGAATCGCCCACTGATAACACGCCTGCTGCGGACGATGACGAGGCACCTCGCGGTGATGCTGTCCGCTGGACATATCAGACAGGTGGCTCCGTTCGCCACCGGCCGACGCTCCAGGATGGCACCGTCTACGCTGGTGGCGGAATCAACGACAGAGCGACCAGTGACAGAGACCACGTCCGGCCGGGGAGAAGCGAGAATGTCTATGCCCTCTCAGTGGAGACTGGCAGCGAACAGTGGCAGTACGAAGCACCCGCGGGTGTCGCATCGTCGCCGGTCGTCCGAGACGGTGTCTTTGTCGTCGTCGGGTGGAGCGCCGGCACCCACGGCATCGCCCAACAGGTCGTCCGCCTCGATGACGGGTCTGAGACGTGGACAACGGAGACACACGACCGATTCCTCCATCTTCTGGATGGTAGCGACGGGACTGTCTACTTTGGTACCTCCGACGACGAACTCGGATTCCAGGGTGAGAAACTCGTCGCCGTCGAGACGAGTGACGGCGACCAACGCTGGTCTATCGAGGCCGGTGACACGACAGACGCTGTCCTCGACGGCGACACGCTCTACGCCGTCGAGGGTGGTCGCCGCACGACAGCATTCAACGTCAGCGACGGGAATGAGCGCTGGCACCGGGAGATGCGACCAGGGACACCCACTCCCCGCGTGTTCGAGGACTCCCTGTATCTGAAAGCCGACCAGGAAAACGAGAACGGGAACTATCCGGTCGTCGCGGTGAGCGCAGCCGACGGAACCGAGCGCTGGCGGTTCGCAGTGCCCGTTGACGAACCGTTCGTCCCGACTGGCGCAGTCGCGTCGGGCGACGCGGTGTATATCACTGAGTACGACGGCTGGCTGTTCGGGGTTAACCGTGCGGACGGAACCGAGCGCTGGCGGTACTCTGTCGCCGACGATACGCGCGA
>CAZFOF010000210.1:0-492 GCA_964520265.1 uncultured Halobacteriales archaeon
TCGTCGAATGCCGCAAGCGGGTCGCGCGTCATACGAACGCTTAGGGTGAGATACATAAAAGGACGCGCCAGTGCTTGCCGATGACAGCACATATTTGCGCTGGGGTGTTGAAGACATACTGATGGGTACATTAGCGACGCTATTTGCGCCACAGCGTGTGGCGGTCGTCGGAGCGACCGATCGGGACGGCTCCGTCGGGCACGCAGTCCTCCAGAACCTCGTCAGCGATTTCGACGGCGAGGTCATTCCCGTCAATCCGAGCCAATCGGAGCTCGCGGGATTGCACTGCTACGACTCGGTAACAGAGGTCGACCCGGTCGACGTTGCCGTGGTCGTCGTCCCTGCCAGCATCGCCGTCGATGCGGTCAGGGAAGCCGGCGAGCACGGTATCGAGAACGTGGTGGTCATCACCGCGGGCTTCTCAGAATCGGGCAGCGAGGGGGCGAGCCGCGAACAGGAACTAATCGAGGTTGCAGAAGACTACGACATCAA
>CAZFOF010000210.1:502-4312 GCA_964520265.1 uncultured Halobacteriales archaeon
AACCTCGTCGGCCCCAACTGCGTCGGCGTCATGTCGACGGGTGTCGGCCTCAACGCCACGTTCGCGCCGATGAACGCAAGCCCCGGCAACATCTCGTTTATGAGCCAGTCCGGGGCGTTCATCACGGCCGTCCTCGACTGGGCCAGCGACCGAGATATCGGGTTCAAAGACGTGGTCTCACTCGGGAACAAGGCCGTCCTCGACGAGGGCGACTTCATCCAGGAGTGGGGAGAGGACTCCGAGACCGACGTAGTACTGGGCTATCTCGAAGACATCGACAACGGTCGCGAGTTCATGGAGACGGCCAGGGAAGTGACACAGGACACGCCCGTCGTGGTCGTCAAATCGGGTCGAACCGACGCGGGAGCCTCGGCGGCAGCCTCACACACCGGTGCGATTGCCGGGAGTGACAAAGCCTACGAGGCCGGCCTGGAACAGGCTGGCGTCATCCGTGAAGAGACCGTCCAGGGACTGTTCGACACCGCCTCAATCCTTGCCGGACAGCCGATTCCAGACAGCGGCGAAGTCGCCATCGTCACGAACGCTGGCGGCCCCGGTGTCATGGCGACCGACGCCGTCGGCGATTCGTCACTGTCGCTGGCGGACTTCTCCGACCAGACGCTCGAAGAACTCGGCGAGTTCCTGCCCGATGGGGCGAACATCTACAATCCGGTGGACATCATCGGCGACGCACCGGTCGAACGCTTCGAGCAGACAATCGATACCGTTCTGGACGACCCCAACGTCGGCATGGCGATAGTGCTTGCCTGTCCGACGGCAACACTGTCGTTCGACGACCTGGCCGCAGAGACAGCGCGCCTCGAAGAGGCTCACGGCAAGCCCGTCGCGGGCGTGTTGATGGGCGGCACCTCGGCGAAATCCGCCCGCGACCGACTCAGTGACGCAGGCATTCCGTCGTATTTCGACCCCGCTCGCGCCGTCGAGAGTCTCGACCGGTTGGTGGAGTACGCTGAGTATCGCGACCGCGAGTACACCGAACCGGAACAGTTCGATATCGACCACGAGAAGGCAGACGAAATTCTCTCCAGGGCCGCCGAACGCGACACGAACCGCCTCGGTGTCGAGGCGATGGAACTGCTCGATGCCTACGGCATCCCGACCCCCGAGGGCAAAGTCGTCGACGACCCGCGAGAAGCACAGCAGATTGCCGAGGAAATCGAGGGCGACGTGGTGATGAAAATCGTCAGTCCGGACATCCTCCACAAGTCGGATATCGGTGGGGTCGAAGTCGGGGTCGGAACCGAGGAAGTCTGGGACACCTACGAAGACCTCGTTGCGCGTGCCCGACAGTACCAGCCGGATGCAACGATTATTGGCGTGCAAGTCCAGGAGATGCTCGACCTCGATGAGGCAACGGAGACCATCGTGGGCGTCACGCGCGACCCACAGTTCGGGCCGCTGGTGATGTTCGGTCTCGGGGGTATCTTCGTCGAGGTACTCGAAGACACCTCGTTCCGTGTCGCACCGGTCACAGAGACCGACGCACGCGAGATGATTACAGATATCGACGCAGCCCCGCTGTTACAGGGGGCACGCGGACGGGAGCCAGTGGATGTCGACGACCTCGTCGGTGTCATCCAGCGTATCTCCCAGCTCGTCACGGACGTACCGGCGATAACCGAACTGGACATCAACCCCGCCGTCGCGACCGCAGACGGTGTCACGGCGGTAGACTTGCGGCTCACACTCGACCAGGAGGAGCTATGAACACACTACTCGTTACGTCGACGGAGGAAGGTACAGGAAAGACGGCACTGAGTATCGCTCTGGCGCGTCTCGCACAGGAGCGCGGTCTCAGCGTCGGCTACATGAAACCGAAGGGAACGCGTCTGGAAAGCGCCGTCGGGAAGACACGCGATCAAGACCCGATGCTGGCCAGGGAACTGCTCGACATCGACGCCGCGATGCACGAACTGGAACCGGTCGTCTACTCACCGACGTTCGTCCAGGAGGCAATCCGTGGTCGTGAAGACCCACAAGCACTGCGCGACCGCATCACGGAGAACTTCGAGAAACTCGCAGAAGACTGTGACATGATGGTCGTCGAGGGCGGCGGCAAACTCTCGACGGGCGGCATCGTCGACCTGACCGACGCCGACATCGCCGAGTTGCTCGACGCCGAAGTTCTCCTCACCAGTCAGTACCGCGACCCGACCGATCTCGACGACGTGCTGGCGGCCGCAGAGACACTTGGCGACTCGCTCCGTGGTGTCATCTTCAACGCCGTCGAGAACGCCGACTTCGACAGCGTCACTGACGATGCGATGCCGTTCCTCGACGGCCAGGGTATCGCAAGCCTCGGCGCGCTGCCACGCGACCGGGAACTCGCAGGCCTCACGGTCGCGGAGTTGGCAGATGGCATCGGCGCGAAGATGCTGACCGAGAACGCACCCACGGATGCCCTCGTCGAACGCTTCGCCGTCGGTGCGATGGGGAACAACGCGGCATTCGAGCAGTTCCGCCGGACGCGCAACGCCGCTGTCATCATCGGCGGCGACCGCTCGGACATCCAGACGACCGCACTCGAAGCCTCCGGCGTCGAGTGTCTCGTTCTCACCGGTGGGTACAGACCCTCCAGCGCCGTCATCGGCAAGGCAGAAGAAAACGGCATCCCGGTACTGCTCGTCCAGTCGGACACTCGAACGTCTATCGACCGGGTCGAAGGGACGCTTCGCTCCGGCCGAACCCGAAGCTCTGCAGCCATCGAACGGATGAGTGAACTACTCTCCGACGCCGTCGACGTCGACGCACTCGTCGAAATCGAGGAATAATTCGACGGCTGGCTATTCGTTCACTATCGTTGACAGTTGTCAGACACACTTATTTTTGTCAAGATGTTAGCTACAAGTGGAGCCAGTTGGCTCCGTAGTGTCACACGCGGGGGCTCCCCTGCCCCTTCAGTTTTCTTCGCTCAGATCTCGGTCGGGAACACGTCTCTCGGGAGCAGCGACTGCACTGCCCGCGGGAGTCGAGGCGGGGTATCAACGGGCAGCGGTGGCAGCGTCCAGACGGGACAGTCAGTCATCGACGCGAGCACGTCGGGGTTGGTTCGCTCCGCGACGGTATCGGCCTCGTACTCGTTGAACACGATGCCGTGGACGGGAATATCCCGCCGTTGCAGTGCTTCGACGGTTAGGGCGGTGTGATTCAGTGTACCGAGTCCCGAGCGAGCGACGACGACCGCCGGCAGGTCGAGGTCTGCAACAAGGTCGACAACCTCTCTGTCTTCAGCCAGCGGAACACGCAACCCACCGATACCCTCGACGACACCAACCGCGGTGTTCCCGAGTGCATCCCGACAGCCGTCGAGAATCGTTTCATACCGGAGCGGTTCGTCGGCCTGCTCGGCCGCGACGGCAGGTGCAAGTGCCGGCTCCAGTCGGCGGAAACACGTCGCCGCATCTTCGTCGGTGCAGGCGCGTTTGACGTACTCTGCATCGTCATCCGGTGGATAGCCGGTCTGACAGGGCTTGATAGCGCGGGCGTCGATACCGCGTGCTCGCAACCAGCCGACCAAGCCAGCGGTGACGACGGTCTTGCCGACCCCTGTGTCTGTGCCGACGACAGCGAAATCGCGGATGTCGTCAGTCACAGATGGCCGACCTCCCGGCCGGCCTCCTCGAAGGCGTCGAGACACCGCGCGATATCTTCCTCGGTGTGTGTCGCCATCGGCGCGACGCGAATCCGACTGGTTCCTTCCGGGACAGTGGGTGGGCGAATCGGCGGTGCGACGACCCCGGCGCGGTCGAGATGGTTGCCGATAGCCATCGCAGTCCCGCGGTCACCGAC
>CAZFOF010000211.1:0-481 GCA_964520265.1 uncultured Halobacteriales archaeon
GAGTCGCTCCTGGAGCTTGGTCGGTGTCATGTGTACTCATACCATACACCACGGGGGGAAATAGGTCTTTCGGCGCTGCTGACAGGAGATGCACAGACGAGTCGGCCACAGATTGCGCGGGAAAGTCAGTCGGCGATAGCTTCGTCGGAGCCGGTCAGAGCCGTCGGGTCTTGAATCCAGAGGTCGCCAAAGAGGTCGTCCTGCTGGAGGCGAACCTGCCCGCGGTGAGAGAGAAAGAGCAACCCGAGGAACGTCTCGACGCGGGTACCACCAGCCTGGCTGACCTCACGGTAGAGCACCTCCTCGCGACCCGCTTCGTAATGCTCGCGCACCGCCGCGTGTACGTCTTCGATGATGTCGTCGATGTTCTCGCTGTGTGCCGTGCCGGTCACATCCTCCGCTGTCGGCTCGTCGTCCATCCGCAGGTCGTCGGCGGCGTGGTAGTCCAGTTTCTGCGTGCCACGCTGATACTCGCCGGGCG
>CAZFOF010000211.1:532-4311 GCA_964520265.1 uncultured Halobacteriales archaeon
CAGCGTCTGTGGCATCCCGCGGGCGCGCTTGCGTTCGAGCCGTCTATCCATCTCCGCCTCCAGCGTCGCGAAGGGGTCGTGGTCGTCGATGGGTTCGTCGTTCTCCATCGCCTGCTCCCACGGTTCGGGCTGGGGGTCGTCCTCCGGGTCGTCCGCTTCCAGCATCGCGTCACTTTTCATCCGCAACAGGACACTCGCGTAAAACAACGCCCGCCCGGACGTACGCAGGTCTGCCTCGTCCAGCCGGTCGAGGAACTTGTCCGTGACCGCGACGATGTCGATATCCCACGGGTCGATTTCGCCATCCTCTGCCAGCGCGACCAGGACTTCGACCGGTTCGACTTCGTCGTCCTCTTCCTCGCTGTCGTCGCCGTCATCGAGGAGTGCCGCTGCACCCTCTTTGTCCGTGCGACTCTCGTGACCCGAAATATCGAGTGGTATCTCTTCGCTCATGGTTTGATATCTCTACGGTCGCCCTCGCTGCTCGCGGGTCGTTTCTCCCCGCTCGCACTAACCGAGGACTCCCTGCGGTCGCCCTCGCTAGTCATCAGCAGGCACCTCCTCACCGCCGGAGAGGTCGATGCCGGTCACGGCGCTGACGTTGTCGTCCTGCATCGTCACACCGATAGCGCGCTCGGAGCGTTCGAGCATCGCCGACCGGTGCGAGACGACCACGAACTGTGCGTCGCCAGCGAGTTCGTCGACCAACTCACCGACCAGATCCGCGTTGGCGGCATCGAGGAACGCATCCACCTCGTCCAGCGCGTAAAACGGCGCGGGGTTGTGCCGCTGGATGGCGAAAATAAAGGCGAGCGCCGTCAGTGACTTCTCGCCGCCGCTCATCGCCTCCAGACGCTGGATTGGCTTATCTCCGGGCTGGGCTTTCATCGTCAGTCCACCGTCGAAGGGGTCGTCCTCGTTTTCGAGGTGAAGCCGTCCGGAACCGTTCGAGAGTCGCTCGAAGATATCCTGGAACTGCTCGTCGATTGCGTTGAAGGCATCCATGAACGTCTCCTTCTTGCGTGCCTCGTAGGTCTCGATGCGGTCACGGATGCCCTCGGCCTCCTCGACGAGCGTTCCCTTCTTGTCGAGGAGTTCGTCGAGTTCGGCTTCGACCTCGTCGTACTCCTCGATCGCGAGCATATTCACCGGCTCCAGCGCCTCCATCTCGGCTTCGAGACGGCGAATCTCCGACTCGACCTCGTCGTGGTCGGGTATCTCCTCGGGGTCGAACTCACCGACCTCGCTTTCGAGTTCGCCGATTTCCCACTCCAGACGGTCGGCGTCGTCGTGGGCCTCCGTGAGGTCACCCTGGACGCTGGCGACGCGTTCTTTCTGTGCGTCGCGTTTCTCACGAGCCTCTGTGACAGTCGCTCTCAGGTCGTCGCGTTCGTCTTTGAGGTCTGCGAGTTCCGCCTCCAGTTCGGCGACTGCCTCCTCTTTCTCTTCGAGCGTCGCCTCTTTGTCCTCGATGCTGGACTCCAGTTCCTCGATGCGTGTCTCGGCCGCCTCCTCGCGTTCGTTGGCCGCGTCGATTTTGGACTCCAGTTCCTCGATGGCGTCTTCTGCGTACTCCTTTTCGAGCTGGAGTTCGCTCAGTTCCGCGTCGAGGTCGTCCTGCTCGCGTTCGAGGTCGTCGATATCCTCGCGGATTGACTCGGCCTCTGCGGTGAGTTCGGGCAGTTCCGAATCTGCAACCTCCGCTTCGAGTTCCGCGATGCGCTCTTCGGTATCGGCGATGACCTCGTTTTGCTCGGCAATCTCGGCTTCCAGTTCGTCCATCTGCTCGGAGACGGACTCGCGCTCGCTCTCGATATCTTCCAGTTCCGCTTCGAGCCGTTCGATTTTCGACTCCGTATCCGAGATTGCTGTCTGCGTGCGTTCGAGTTCGCTCTGTATCTCGCGCACCTGCTCTGCCGAGTCGCTTTGTCTGTCGCGGGCGTCTTCGAGGCGAGTCTCCACGTCGCGGATATCCTCACGAATCGAACTCCGTTCGTCTTCGAGTTCGTTGATTCGCTGGGCGACACGCTCCAGTTTGCCTTCGCTTCCTTCGAAGGAATAGCGGGAGCCTTTCTTCGAACCGCCAGTCATCGCGCCGGATTTCTCGACAAGGTCACCGTCGAGGGTCACGATACGGAAATCACCCATCAAATCGCGGGCGGTCTCCATGTCTTCGACGACCAGCGTATCGCCGAGGACATACGAGAAGACACCGGCGTACTCGCTGTCGAAATCCACCAGATTGTAGGCGAAGTCGACGACGCCGTCGCGGGAGGGTAGCGAGGGCAGCGAGCGGGTGTGCATCTCCGTGAGCGGGAGGAAGGTCGCGCGGCCAGCGTTTCGGGATTTCAGATACTCGATGCAGTGTTGCCCGATGCCGTCGTCGTCGACGACGACCTGTGCCATCCGCCCGCCAGCGGCCGTCTCGCAGGCAGTCGCATACGTGCCGGAGACACTGCCCAGTTGGGCGACCGTCCCGTGAACCCCCTCCATCTCCGCGTTCAGTATCGTCGTCACCGCACGTCCATACGAAGAATCACCAGACTGGTCGGCTTTGGCTTCGAGTTCCGCGTACTCCTGCTGTGCGGCGGAGATTTTGTCTTCGACCGCCTCCAGGTCGCTCTGGAGACGTTCTTTCTCGGCTTTCAGGTCTTCGACGACCTCGGTAATCGTCGCACGGTTTTTCTCGGCTTTCTCCAGTTCGGCTTCGAGGTCGGCGATGTCGGCTTCGAGTTCCGGAATGCGTTCGTTGGCGGCCTCGATGTCTTCTTTCGTCTCACGTTGCTCGTTCGACCGGCGGCGCGCCTCGTCGAGCAGTCGGTCTTGCTCGCGCTGGAGGTCGTTTTTCTCTGATTTGGCCGCTTCCAGCGTGCGCTTTTTCTCGTCGAGTTCCTCTTTGACCTCCTCGAAGTCCTCGCCGACCTCGTCGATTCTCGCTTCCACGTCCGCGAGTGCAGCCTCTTTCTCCTGGATGTCGGCGGCAATGGAGGATTTGGCGACTTTGGTCTCCTGGATGGTACTCTGGAGGTCGTCGAGTCGTTCCTGTTTGTTGTCAATTTTGACGAATGCCTCGCGGCGGTCGGTCTCTGCGGCCTCGATTTTCTCCTCTTCGTTGTCGATTTTGTCTTCGAGGCGGGCGATGTCGCCTTTGATTTCCTCGATTTCCCGTTTGATTGCGAGCTGTTCGTCCTCACCTTTGCGTTCGATTTCGTCGTTGAGTGCTTCGAGGTCGTCTTCGAGTGACATCACGCGAGACTGGCGTTCGTCCAGTTCCGCCTCGCGTTCGGTGAGTGTGGCTTCGAGGTCGTCGATTTCCGCACGGAGGTCGTCGAGTTCGGCCCGCTTGTCCGCGAGTTCGGCGGCCTTGCGGTAGCCCTCGTATTCCTCCTTCTCGTCGCGGAGTTCCTGGTACTCCAGTGCCGTCTCCCGTTCGTCGGCGAGTTGGTCGAGACGTTGTTCTTTCTCCTCGATGCGCAGTTCGGCCTCGTCGATGTGCTCCTCGACGACATCCAGTTCGGAGAAGGCGTCTTCTTTCTTCTCGTCGAACTGGGCGACGCCGGCAATCTCGTCGATTATCTCCCGCCGGGTGCCCGGCGTCATGTTGATTATCTCGGTCACGTCGCCCTGCATCACGACGTTGTAGCCCTCGGGTGTGATACCCGCCTGAGCCAGTAAGTCCCGGATGTCCCCGAGATTGACCGAGCGGCCGTTGATGTAGTAATAGGAGTAGTAGTTGTCCTCGGTCTCCTTGACCCGGCGTTTGACCCTGATTTCGTCCA
>CAZFOF010000212.1:0-3128 GCA_964520265.1 uncultured Halobacteriales archaeon
GCAGTGGGAATGTCGGGCGTCATCTTCGCGTTCACCATCGCGTTGTTCTCGGTCAAGAACCTCTTCCCGATGGATCCGAAGCTCCTGCTCGACCTGACGTTCCTGCTGCCCTTCGTCGGTGCGACGATTACCTACGGCGTGTTGAAGTCGATGCGTGAAGGGTACATGTTCGACCTGAACCGCCGGTACTACCGGTTGCGCCCGCCGAAATAGATGGCTGACGACCCCGCCGACGCGACCGGAGAGTCCGAGGGGTCACGCGACGTTGTCGTCCCGATTCGGGTCTACAAGACCGTCACCGTCTTCTCGACGATGTTCGCCGTTATCTTCGTGCTTGCCGGCTTCGTCATGATCGACACCGCGACGAACAGAGCCACGGCTCCCCTCTCGGAAATCGACCCCATCCTGGCGAGTCTGGGACTCCTCTCGCTCGTCGGTGGTGCTGCTGTCTACGCGTTTTCGACCCGGTTCCGTGCCGAAGGAATGGGAAAGCCTAAAGATGACTCCGACGAAGATTCAGATAATGGCTGACGAGTTCGCAAAAGGATTTGGCATCCTCGTGACTGCTGGTCTGGGTTGGCTGATGCTGGCCGGCTGGTACAACACGCCCGACTTCGAGACACAGCTGTTTGCCCCCAATCCCGAGTCCGTCGGTGTATACGGGGAGTTTGCGCTCATGTTGAAAGATGCCCTGTTCTGGTTTGCTATCCTCGGAATGTTGACCTTCTGGGTCGTGATTCCGTCCATCGAACGGGCTCGCGAAGCGATGGCAGAGTAACGAAGTCCTGACCGACGGGCTGGCGTTCCAGCCCGTATAAACACAAATCCTTTGCGGGGGCCTCCCGTATACCCGGCAATGTCGAAGTGTGACGTGTGCGGCAAAGAAGAAAATATGCCGTACCACTGCCGTCACTGTGGTGGTACTTACTGTGGCGAGCATAGACTTCCGGAGTCACATGACTGTCCGGGGTTAGATAACTGGGGTGACTCGGAAGCGGTGTTCGACAGCGGCTTCGACGAGTCCGTCGAGACAGGGTCATCAGGCTCTGGTGGCGTCGCCGACCGGTTCGGCGTCGATACGAGCCGCGGCGGCTGGCTCGGCTATTTCCGGAACAACATGACCTATGCCTTCCTTCTGGCTATGTGGGTCACCTTTCTCCTCCAGTACGTCGTCGGCTACCTGCTCGTCGGAACGCTCAACCCGAATGTCTTCGGCGTCGACCCGACCTGGCGTGCCATCTTCGTGCTCTCTTCCTCGAATCCCGAGTTCATCTGGACGTGGATAACGTCGATATTCTCACACGGGAGCATCACGCACATCCTCATCAACAGCATCGTTATCTACTTCTTCGGCCGTCTGGTCGAGGACTACATCGGCTCGAAGAAGTTCACCGTCCTCTTTCTCGTTAGCGGCGCACTCGCCGGTCTGGGTCAGATTCTCCTCCAGATGCTCCAAAACCCCGGCAGCCTCGGTGGCGTGCTCGGAGCCAGCGGTGCCGGACTGGCTATCATGGGCGTGCTGACGATTCTCAACCCCGGTCTGCGCGTGTACATCTACTTCATCCTCCCGGTGCCGCTGTGGGCAGTGACCGGCTTCTATGCACTCATCAGTATCCTTGGTGTCTTCGGCCCGAGCCTGGCCGGCGGGAACGTCGCCAACGCCGCTCACCTCATCGGGCTGGCAATCGGTGTGGCCTACGGCTACCGCATCAAAGACCGGATTCGGGTTCCGAACCAGCTCCAGTTCGGTGCCGGTGGCGGCCCTGGCGGCCCCGGTGGCCCCGGCGGCGGCCGCGGCCCCTTCTGATGGATATCCGCCGGCCCGACTTCGTCCCCGACGCCGGACGCTCCCGCCCGGAGATGGAGTCACTCCAACACGAGATTGCCGACGCAGCGACCTTCGCAGACGACATCGACTTCGACCCGGAAGCGGTCACCGTCGAGGGTGACGCCGACCAGCAACGATTCGGTGACTCCCCGCTCGTCGCCGGCGTCGACCAGGCGTTTCGTGACGACGAGGCAATCAGTGCCGTCGTCGTGTTGCGAGACGGCGAGGTTGTCGAACGAGCACACGCCGTCGAACCGGTGGAGATTCCCTACATCCCGGGGCTGCTCAGTTTCCGCGAGGGAACTCCGATTCTCGCGGCGCTGGCCGAACTCGACTGTGACCCGGACGTGCTCTTCGTCGATGGCAGCGGACGGATTCACTTCCGCGAGGCTGGGCTGGCGACACACATCGGCGTCACCGTCGACGTGCCTGCTGTCGGCGTCGCCAAGAATCTCCTCTGTGGCACTCCCCGAGAGTCGCTGGCAGACCCGCTTTCGGCGGGGACACGGGTGGCAATCGACGCCGACGCCGACGTGACCGCACCGGCTGGCACCACCATCGGGTACGCCGTCCAGACACGACAGTACGACTCCGACAGCCGCCACATCAACCCTCTCTACGTGAGTCCGGGCCACCGCCTGAGTGCCGAGACGGCTGCGTCGCTCGTCTCGCGGTGTGCTGCCGGATACAAACTCCCGGAACCGACGCGGCTGGCAGACCAGTATGCAGACGACCTGAAGGGGTAACGCGTGGCTCGGAGAGACCGCCGGTGCTTAACTATGGGGCAGTCGATGATGGCAGTATGACAGACGAGACGGTACTCATTACCGGCTGTTCGTCGGGCATCGGGAAGGCGACTGCCCAGTATTTCAACGACGATGGCTGGACGGTGTATGCGACCAGTCGAGACACGGACGACATCGACGACCTCGCAGACGAGGGGTGTCACACGGCAAAACTCGACGTGCGCGAGGCCGAGGACATCGACCGCGTCGTCGACCGCATGGTCGAGGAACAGAACGGACGCATCGACTGTCTGGTCAACAACGCTGGCTACGGCCAGTACGGCCCCGTCGAGGACGTGCCGGCAGATAAACTCCACCGACAGTTCGACGTGAACCTCTATGGACCACATCGACTCGTTCGCGCGGTACTCCCGCATATGCGCGACAGAGACGACGGCACCATCGTCAACGTCTCGACGGTTTCGGGTCGCCTCGCCATTCCCGGCGGCGGCGTCTACAGCGCCTCGAAGTTCGCACTGGAGGCGATGAGCGACGCACTCCGCGCGGAGGTGTCA
>CAZFOF010000212.1:3138-4052 GCA_964520265.1 uncultured Halobacteriales archaeon
TGTCAGATTTCGGCGTCGACGTGGTGCTCGTCGAACCCGGCCCGGTCACGACGCAGTTCTCCGACCGGATGGAGCGGGAACTGAACGAAGGAACCGAGAAGCGGGCCGACTACGACTGGGTGTACGAACTCATCGAGGACGGTAGTTTCGTCGCTGGAAAGTCACCGCTTGCCGTCTCGCCGGAGCGGGTCGCCCAGTCGATTCACGACGCCGCAGAGGTCGACGACCCCGACGCTCGCTATCCGGTGGGCCGTGGCGCGAAACTCGTCCTCGCTGCGCGGTATCTCCCCGACAGCATCCGTGACCGTCTCTATCGACTCGCGCGGCGAGTGCTGTAGATACGTCTGCAACTGGTCACTCTTCGAGACAGGCTGCGACGATACGGAGGAGTTTCTCGCCCTGGACTTCCTCGGCGAACAGTGGCACGCGACGCACGTCGTGGTTCATGAACAGTTCCTGCGAGCGGTCGAGTGCGCCACGCTGAACGTCCCAGCGCCGCTTGCAGAACTCGCAGTCGGTGTGATTGGGTGCGACGATGTCGTCGCCGAGGTCGGCGACTTCGCCCGGGTCTTGCATGACGCGGTTGACGACGACCGTTCCGACCGGGACGCCGAACTGCTCGAGGCGGTCGAGCAGACGCTCGGATTCGCGGACGCTCAGTTCCTCGGGGACGAGGACGACGCGGAAATCCGTCTTCGCGGGGTCGCGCAAAATCGCGCGGAACTGCTCGATGCGGTCGGAGAACTCGCGGAGGCTGTCGATTCCTTCCTCCTCGTCTTCGCCACCTCCGAGCAGTCCCTCCATCAGCCCGCCCATCTTCTCGCGCATGGTCAGTAGCTTCCCGACCATCGAATCGAGCATCTCGGGCAACTCGAGCAGGCGAAGCGTGTGTCCGGTGGGGGCGGTGTCGATGA
>CAZFOF010000212.1:4062-4309 GCA_964520265.1 uncultured Halobacteriales archaeon
CGCGGGTCGTCCATATACTGGAGGAGGAGTCGAATGGCCGCCGCCTCGTCGGAGCCGGGCATCGACCCGCCAAGCGGATTTGCGGCGTCGCCACCGAGCATCCCGGCTAGCGGATTGCCGCCCTCGCCGCCGGCGAAGGGGCCCTCGGAGAGTGCCTCCTCGGGGTCGATTTCGGCGGCGTACAGCGGGATGTCTTCGCGAATCTGTTCGGTGGATTGGCTGTGCCAACGCGCCGTGGCGGCAAGTA
>CAZFOF010000213.1:0-259 GCA_964520265.1 uncultured Halobacteriales archaeon
TGGCGGTCGCTTCGACCGCGAAATCGAAGTCGGCGTCCCGGACAGGGGTGGCCGCGAGGAGATTCTGCAGGTACACACCCGTGGGATGCCACTCGACGAGGGTATCGACCTCGAACAGTACGCCGAGAACACTCACGGCTTCGTCGGCGCAGACATCGCACAACTCGCGAAAGAGGCCGCGATGAACGCGCTCCGGCGGATCCGCCCGGAACTCGACCTCGAAGAGGACGAAATCGACGCCGAGACGCTCGAACGTCTC
>CAZFOF010000213.1:269-4289 GCA_964520265.1 uncultured Halobacteriales archaeon
AGTCACGGAGAAAGACTTCAAGCACGCGCTGAAAGGCATCGAACCCTCTGCACTGCGTGAGGTGTTCGTCGAAGTCCCCGACACGACCTGGGACGATGTCGGTGGCCTCGAAGACACCAAAGAACGCCTTCGGGAGGCGATTCAGTGGCCGCTGGAATACCCAGAGGTGTTCAAGGAACTCGATATGCAGGCGGCAAAGGGCGTGTTGATGTACGGCCCACCGGGTACCGGCAAGACGCTGCTCGCCAAAGCAATCGCAAACGAGGCACAGAGTAACTTCATCTCCATCGCGGGCGAGCGCGGCCAGCACTCGGGTGACTCCGGTGTCGGCGAACGCGTCGTCTCCCAGTTGCTGACGGAACTGGACGGCCTCGAAGAACTGGAGGATGTCGTCGTCATCGCAACGACCAACCGGCCAGACCTCATCGACCCCGCACTGTTGCGTCCCGGCCGACTCGACCGCCACATCCACGTGCCCGTGCCCGACGAGACGGCGCGGCGGAACATCTTCGAGGTACACACCGACGACAAGCCCATCGCCAGCGACGTCGACCTCGACAGTCTCGCACGCCGGACGGAAGGCTACGTCGGTGCGGACATCGAAGCGGTCTGTCGGGAGGCCTCGATGGCAGCCAGTCGCGAGTTCATCACGAGCGTCGACCCCGAAGAAATCGGCGAGAGCGTCGGCAACGTCAAGGTGACTGCAGACCACTTCGAGCACGCACTCGAAGAGGTCACGCCCAGCGTCGACGAGGAGACCAAGGAGCGCTACGAGGAAATCGAAGCGCGCTTTGGCAAGGCTGATACCGACCTCGACACGCAAGATACGGTCGGTCGTACCTTCCACTAACCAAGTCGGCGCTCGCAGGAAACAACACAACTGATAGGCCGCTGGGTGTGTACCTACTAGGTATGCACCTGGACACGCGCGACCGTGTTCGAGAACTGACGGCGATTCTCTCTGTACTGTCGCTTGCGCTCGTTTTTGGTACCGCTGGTGGATTCGTCCCTGAAAGTCTCCTTCCGCGAGTCGAACCGCTCGTCACCGCGATTCCCCACATCAACGCCGCTCTCAGTGCGACGGCACTGGTGACGATTGCCCTGGGTATTCGTGCGATAAAGCGTGGCGACATCGCGCGTCACCGCGTTGCGATGGCCGCGACGACGGTCGTCTTTCTCGGCTTTCTCGCGCTGTATCTCTACCGCATCGCACTCGAAGGGCCGAGTGACTTCCCCGGTCCAGAAACTGTCTACCAGTTCTTCTACCTCCCGTTGCTTGCTATCCACATCCTCCTCGCGGTTATCTCGATTCCGCTTGTCTACTACGTGTTGCTGCTTGCGTTGACGCGTCCCATCGCAGCGATTCGGGAATCGCCACATCCCCGCGTCGGTCGCATCGCCGCCGGACTCTGGTCAATTTCGTTCGCACTTGGCATCGTCGTCTATCTGCTGTTGTACGTCGTGCCGTGGCCCCCGTAGGCTTATCACCGCGCCGTCTCAACCAGACTGCCAGATGTCTGGAGACCTCCCTGAACTGGTCGTCGGCGACTGGTGGCGGTATCTCGTCAGTGCTGTCGGCGCGTTGTTGCTCGTCGTCGGTGTCGGGTCGGTGTTGCTCGATGCGACGTTGACGCGGGAGGAACTCCTGCAGATTTCCGCCCTGGGCGTGCTCTCGGCGCTGCTCATCGTCATCGGGACACGCATCGCACTCAATGTCGACGGTCGTGCAGACGCCTTTCGTATTCTCGCCTGGATGAGCGGCGGTGTCCTCACGCTGGGGGCGCTCGGCGCGTGGGCGCGCTTTGTCGTTCCCACTGTCGAGTCGGCCTTCGAAATCGCGTTGCTATTTTTGTCGACGCTCAGTGCCGGTGCGCTGTTCGGTGCCGTCGTCGGCTACTACAACGTCCGGGTGCGAGCGCTGGTCGAACGAGCTAGCCGTGAGGAGGCACACAGTGAGTTCCTCGACGAACAACGCGAGACACTGTCGACGCTGAACGGGATTCTTCGCCACCAGATTCTCAACGACCTGAGCGCCATCAGCGGGCGGGCGGAACTGCTCGAAGTGGAAAAAATCGAACCCGAAGATGCCGCCGACTCCATCGTCGGCCACTGCGACCACATGGCTGCGACAGTCTCTCGCATCGAGACGTTCGTCGACGTGGTGACGTGGGTGAGTGACACCTCGACCAGTCCGGTCGAAGAGGCACTCGACCGCGCGCTGTCGACACTCCGGGAAGACCACCCCGACGTGACCGTCGACGTGGCAGGCGACACCGACACCACCGTCGTCGCTGATGAACTGCTCTATCTCGCGCTCTACGAAGTGCTGAACAACGCGGTCGTTCACGGCGACCCACCAGTGTCCGTCTCCGTCGACGCCGACGAAGACGAGGCGGTCGTCACCATCAGTGACACCGGCGAGGACGTGGCCGTCTCCCCGGCCGCGAAACTGTTCGAAGCGAACACACGAGGCCCGACCAGCGAGGGTGACGGGCTTGGGCTGTTCCTGGCAGACCTGATTCTCGACCGCTACGACGGGTCGATACGGCTCACGGAGAGCGAGCAGACGACCTTCGAGATGGTGATACCGACAGGCGAGGCTGGAGCGGAGTCGACAGACGCACTCGAACAGGAAAACGAGCCGGTGTCAGTCGTCAGCGCTGCTCGCTGAGTTGACGTCGGGACGGGTGACATTCCGGTCGTTTGTCTCACCCTCGATGTCGTAGGGGTACTCACCGGTGACACAGCCGAGACAGAGGTCTTCGTGGTCTTTGTCCAGCGCGTCAGTGATGGCCTCGATAGAGAGATACGAGAGCGAGTCAGCGTCGATGTAGTCCTGAATCTCCTCGACGCTGCGGTCGGCCGCGATGAGTTCCTCGCGGCTAGCCATGTCGATACCGAGATAACATGGTGCGACAATTGGCGGTGCGCCGATTCGGAGGTGGACTTCTTCTGCACCAGCGTCCCTGAGCAGTTCGACCAGCTGGGTCGATGTTGTCCCGCGAACGATGGAGTCATCGATAAGTGTGACAGTACGCCCCTCGATGGTCGATTTGATTGGGTTGAGTTTCAGGCGGACTGCACGCTCGCGTTCGTCCTGTGTGGGCATGATGAACGTCCGTCCGACGTAGCGATTTTTCATGAGCCCTTCGGCAAACTCGATTTCCGCACCGGATTCGGCGGCGGCCTCGGCGTAGCCCGACGCAAAAGCCCGCCCGGAGTCGGGCACCGGCAACACCACGTCCGTTTCGACGCCCGACTCGTCCCAGAGGTTCTTCCCGAGGTTTCTGCGTACCTCGTAGACGAGTTCTTCGTCGATGACCGAATCCGGCCGCGCGAAGTAGACGTGTTCGAAAAAGCAGTGTGCGGAGTTTCCAGCGTCGACGAGCTGGTATGTGTCGTAGCCGGAGCCATCGGGTTTGAGGACGACCAGTTCACCCGGTTTCACGTCGCGGATGAGTTCTCCATCGAGTGTGTCGATGGCGGCAGATTCGGAGGCGATGACGTACCCGTCTTCGAGTTCACCGATGCACAGTGGTCGGTTGCCCTGTGGATCGCGCACGCCGAGAACCGTCTCGTCGTGCATGATGGTCAGCGAGTACGAACCGTGGATACGGCTCATCGTCGACTTGACCGCACGGACGAGGTCTTCCTCCAGCAGGTTGCGCGCGAGGTCGTGAGCGATGACCTCGGTATCGCCGTTGGAGGTGAATGCGTGTCCGTGTCCAGCCAGTTCCTGTCGTACCTCCTCGGTGTTGACGAGGTTGCCGTTGTGCGAGAGCCCGAGCGACCCAGACTTGAACGACACTGAAAACGGCTGTGCACAGCAGGCATCGAGTCCGCCCTGTGTCGGATAGCGGACGTGGCCGATGCCGTTCGACCCGTTCAGTTGGTCGAGGTCGGACTGGTCGAAGACATCGCCGACCATCCCGGTCTCGACGTGGTCGTGTTGCTGAAAACCATCGTGGGTGACGATTCCCGCTGCTTCCTGGCCGCGGTGCTGGAGGGCGTAAAGGGAGT
>CAZFOF010000214.1:0-4283 GCA_964520265.1 uncultured Halobacteriales archaeon
ACGAACGTGCCCGTCTCGTCGACGAAGATAGCGCGGTCGGCGTCGCCGTCGTGTGCGATGCCGAGGTCGGCGTCGGTCGTCCGGACGAGCCGTTTGAGGTCGTCTAGGTTGGCCTCGACTGGTTCGGGGTCACGGCCGGGAAAGCGACCGTCGGGCTGTGCGTTGACCGTCAGCACCGAACAGCCGAGGTCGCGGAAGAACTCGGGGCTGGTGAGCGCACCCGCGCCGTGGCCGGGGTCGAGTGCGACCGTCAGGTCGGCCTCGTCGATGGCTGTCCGGTCGACTGCCGACAGCACTTCCTCCCGATAGCGTCGTCGAGCGGAGTCGATGTCGGTCGCTCGTCCGGTGTCGTGCCAGTCGACGAGTGCGGGCGCGTCGTCGAGGTAGGACTCGACGGTTTCGAGGCGGTCGCGGGTGAGTTCGACGCCGCTCTCGCCGACGAGTTTGATACCGTTGTACTGCGCCGGATTGTGTGAGGCCGTGACCATGACGCCGGGGACGCACTCGCGTTCGCAGTAGGACTGGAGTCCCGGCGTCGGGACGACACCCAGTCGGTCGACGTCGGCCCCGACACTTTCGAGTCCGCTGGTGACGCTGTCGGCGAGCATCGGCCCCGTGCGGCGTGTGTCCCACCCGACTGCCACCCGCTCGGCGTCGAACTCCCGCCCGGCGGCCTGTGCCACCGCGAGCGCGAACGACGGCGTGAGTTCCTCGTTGGCTACCCCGCGCACGCCGCTGGAACCGAAGACGTTCATTCAGGTAGGGATGCGGACGGCCCCGTCATAGGGATTCCGCTCGACTCCCCATCGTTTGCGTGACGCGACTGCCCTCAGACCCGTCGGTCGAGGAAATCAGTCAGGAGCCGGAACATCCGCAGTTTCTGCTCCTGGTCGGAGGAGGCGTGCCCTTCCTCGCCGAGTTCCTCGTACTCGAAGTCCTCGCCGGCGGTGTAGCCCAATTCTTCGAGTCGGTCACGGAAGATGCGAGCCTGCGAGACGGGGACGCGACTGTCGTTGACGCCGTGGAGGATGAACAGCGGCGCATCGAGATTGCCGGCGTGTGTGACCGGCGACCGCTCCTCGTAGCGCTCGGGGTTGTCCGCGGGTGTGCCCATGTACTTCTCCATCAGTTCGGTACGGTAGTGGGGCATCGTGTTCTCGAACATATCTTCGAGGTCGGTCCGCCCCTTCCAGCCGATCCCCGCATCGTAGAGGTTGGGGTACTGCACCGACTGCCAGTAGGCGGAGTAGCCGCCGTAGGAACCACCGAAGACGACGACGCGGTCGTCGTCGAGCCAGTCGTGGGCGGCGAGAGCGTGTTCGGCTGCGATTGCCACGTCACCCTGTTCGGCTCCACCCCAGTCTTCGATGAGGCGTTCGACGAACTCGCGGCCGCGGCCGGTCGACCCCCGGTAGTTCACCTGCAGCACGGAGAATCCCTTGGCGGCGAGTACCTGCGTGTAGAGGTCGAACGACTCCGTGTCCCGTCCACGCGGCCCGCCGTGTGGGGTGACGACCAGCGGCGAGGGTCGTTCGCCGGAATCGTACAGTAGTGCGCCGATTTCGAGTGACTCGTATGGGTCGTGGTCGACTGCGGCGGCCTCCGTTTGGGGAACGCCGTCAGACTCGACGGTGAAATACGTCGCGTCAGCGAAGTCCTCGGGGTCGAAGGGGCCGTATTTCGCTTCGAGTAGCGTCTCCGTTTCGTCGGTCGAGAGGTCGTAACAGCGCAACTCCGGGCGACGAGTCGGCGTCGTGTGCGTGAAGATGACGCGGTCGTCGTCGACGACGGGGTCGCCGGCGGTGGGATAGCGACCGAACGTGCTGACGCCGCTGGGGACAGCGAACTCGCGGCTCTCGCCGCTCGGGAGGTCGTAGACGATGGGGACGGTCACGGCGTCGCGGTCGCGCGTGCCGATGACGCGGTCGCCGCCGGGCATGAATGCGACCGGTGACTCCTCGTGGGTGTCGTCGCCGAGCCAGCGCACGTCGTCGGCGTCGGTATCGTAGATGCCGAGACGCCCGAGGTCGGTGGTGTTGTCGCCGACGAGCAATCGGTCGCCGTCTGGACTCCAGTCGACCGGTGCCGCCTCGGCACCGACTGTACCGAGTTCGAGATTCCGGTGGTTCGACCCGTCTGCGTCACAGAGATAGACGTCGCGGTTGTCGTAGTCGTCGGTTTCGTTTGTGGCGTAGGCAATCTGCGTTCCGTCGGGTGAGAGCAGTCCCGTCCAGACCGCGCGGTCGTAGTCGGTGACTTTCGTCGTCTCGCCGCTCGAAAGGTCGTGACTGAAGACGTTCAGCTGTCCGTCGCGGTTCGACCCGACGAGCAGTGTCTCGTCGCCAACGTCGGCGACTGTCACCTGTCCGTCCATCTCCACGACGGACTCGACCGTTCCGTCCCGGTGGAGGGCGTAGATGTCGTTCTGTTCGTCCCCACCCTCGTCCATGTGGAAGTAGAGGCAGTCGCCATCCTCTCCCCATTCGAGATACCAGCGGGCGTTTCTGGGCACCTCGCCGTCGCTCCACTGCGTGACCTCTCCCGAGTCGATATCGAGAACGTGGAGTTCGTTGCGGCCAGAGAGATCGTAGTAGAAGGCGACTTCCCCGCCGTCGGGAGAGACCGTCGGGTGCGCAATCGTCGGCAGACGGGCGAGTGCTTCGATGACGTCCTGGTCGTCGAGTGATGACATACCACAGTCATACCGTGCCGGCCCCTTCAGTCCTTGGCGAGTGCGACCGGCAAGCCCTTTACCGCCGACCCCATCACCGGCGCACATGGACACGCAGGCGCTCATCGACGCACTCCGTGCCGCCGATGCAGTTCGGTTCGGGGAGTTCGAACTCTCTCACGGCGGGACGAGTGACTACTACATCGACAAATACCTCTTCGAGACCAATCCCGACTGTCTGGAACACATTGCCGAGGCCTTCGCCGAGCGACTCGATGCGGTCGCCGGCGACGTGACACTCGGCGGCGTTGCACTCGGTGGCGTCCCGCTGGCGGCGGTCACCAGCGTCGAGACGGGGCTTCCCTACGTCATCGCGCGCAAACAGGCCAAAGAGTACGGCACCGGCAACCGCATCGAGGGCGACCTCGCGGAGGGTGCGGAAGTCGTCGTGCTGGAGGATATCGCCACGACCGGCCAGAGCGCAATCGACGCCGTCGAGGCGCTCCGGGAGGCGGGTGCCGTCGTCGACCGCGTGCTGGTCGTCGTCGACCGTGAAGAAGGTGCAAGCGCAAATCTTGCCGAACACGATATCGAACTCGATGCACTCGTGACCGCCTCGGAGTTGCTTGCCGACGAGTAACCTGGATTGTCGCCTGTTTGACGTTCGTACGGCGTCTCGCCACGCTTAAGCCAACCTGCTTCCAGAGACGGGTAAATGGCTGGTGTACTGACGGAACTGTTCGGACTCGACGAACACGACACGAACGTCAGGACGGAGGTTCTCGCAGGATTGACAACCTTCCTGACGATGAGTTACATCGTCGTCGTGAACCCGGCGATTCTGAGCGCGGCAATCTCACTGGACTCACGAACACCGGGGGAGACACTGCAGATGCTCGCCGTCGTGACCATCATCGCGGCCACCGTCGCGACGCTCATCATGGCGTTCTATGCCAATAGACCGTTTGCACAGGCACCGGGACTGGGGCTCATCGCGTTTTTCGCGTTCACCGTCGTCCTCGGGTTAGGAGTACCCTGGCAGACGGCACTCGCCGCCGTCGTCGTCGAGGGCATCATCTTCATGGCACTCACGCTCGTCGGCGCACGCGAGTACATCATCAAACTGTTCCCCGAACCCGTCAAATTCGCAGTCGGTGCCGGTATCGGACTCTTCCTGTGTATCATCGGGCTGGAAGCGATGCACGTCGTCGCCTCCGACCCCGCCACCTTCCTGCAGTTCAACCCTGTCTTTGCCAACGACCCCGTCGCTATCATCTCTGTCGTTGGGCTGTTCATCACCTTTGCCCTCTATGCGGCCGGTATCCCCGGTTCAATCGTGCTCGGTATCGCCATCACGACGGCCATCTCCTATGGCGTCAGCGCACTCGGCTACTCTGCAATCGACCCCCAGGTCGCCGAGGGTGTCTCGCTGTACACGCCGGCCTCGCTGACCGGCCAGACCGACGTCGCCTACTCTGCGGCAGGCTACGACATCACACCGCTGGTCGGGGCGTTTCTCGAAGGCTTCGCGAACGTCGACGCGCTTGGCTTCTCGCTCATCGTTTTCACCTTCTTCTTCGTCGATTTCTTCGACACCGCCGGGACGCTGACG
>CAZFOF010000215.1:0-4257 GCA_964520265.1 uncultured Halobacteriales archaeon
CCACAGGCGAGCTTTACATTCGACTACGATGGTACTAATTTGGATATCACCCATGCAGGGGGTGCAACGCTTGAGGGTGATCAGGTAACTATTCAGTATGAATCAAGTGGAAGCACGTCAGACTCATGGATAGATGCCGGCGGTTCAACTGAGGTGACGGCTGGAGACTCCGCGACTATAACTCCCGATGCGGATACAACTGTTCGCATCACCTGGGAGAACGACCAGGGAACGGACTCCGCGACGCTTCGGACGTACGAAGTCCCGAGTAGCTAACTGACTACCACACGTCGTTCCTTTCTTAGAGAGTATCACACAATGCTACGAGACGATGCAATGGGTAATCGCGCAGTAACCTCGGTAGTCGCCGTTGGGATTGCAGTTGTCCTCACGATTATGCTGGCGGCTGTCGTGACGATGGTCGTTCTCGGCGTCGGTGAGGTCTCGGACGGCGACGGCCCCTCTGCGGAGTTCGAGTTCTCCTACGACGGTGACGCCGACCCGACAGTGAAAGATTCCTTCGGGAACAGCGGCCGCACCTACGATGGCTTGCTCCGGGTGACCTACACCGGCGGGTTCAACGTCGAAGCAGACGAACTCGTCTTGACTGGTGCGGCGTCCCAGCAGGGGCGAGCACCCTTTGCGCGCGCGCCAGACTTCAGCGCGGGCGAGCGAGTCAGTGCCGGAGATTCGGTTACAATCTGGGTCAGCAGTACCGACGAGGTCACGGTCTCCTGGGACGATGTCGAGTCTGACAACTCGTCTACACTCGACGCCTGGTCGGGTTCCTGAAACTGATACTGGCGAAAATAACCGCTCCACGTTACCTCTCTACCATATATCAGCAGTGATAATCGGCGGCGTATGCTGTTCCACTTCGTTTTACAGTTCAGAGGGGTGTTTTCTGGCTGTGAAATAGCCCCGCCCATTACATTTCACGATAATACAACCCGAACAAATATATGGGTCGGAAATTATGACTCGCTTATGCGGTTGAGAAACATTGTAGACGACGACAGCGCAGTCAGCCCGGTCATCGGGGTCATCCTGATGGTCGCGATTACGGTCATCCTGGCCGCAGTGATTGCATCGTTCGTACTCGGATTGGGGCCGAGTGACGCAGCACCACAGGCGCAGTTTGACTTTGAGGAAGTTAGCGATGCAGGACCGAGTGGATCAGAGAACATCTCCATCGAATCTAGTGGTGAGAACGTGTCTGTTACTCACACGTCCGGAGATAAAATTTCAGCACAGTATCTCTATATCCGTGGAGATACGCAGGGTGCATGGAACAACTCCGAGGGATATAACGCAGAGTCACAAATTGGCTCCG
Source organism: uncultured Halobacteriales archaeon (assembly GCA_964520265.1). GTDB lineage: Archaea > Halobacteriota > Halobacteria > Halobacteriales > Haloarculaceae > Salinibaculum. Next base: position 1,334 of record CAZFOF010000215.1, read on the forward strand.
GGAACAGCATAACCGTAGGCGACCTCAGTCACGGAGACTGGGAACTCTCAGTCGTCTGGGAGAAAGGCGATTCGTCCAACGAAATCGCAGCCGCCGAAGCATAGACGCCAACCCACCACGATTCCTTTTTATCGGTAGCGACCATCCGGCCAGTCGATGCACCCCAGTCGGGTCGTCACTGGCACGGTCGCTGTCATCCTCATTTTGACAGTGGCAACTGGGCCGCTGGGGCTGTACGACGTTCCCGAGACGCAAGCGACGGACGCACTCGGAGAAGGTAACGCAACCATAACGGTCGTCTCCACGCCGGAGACGATACCCCTCGAATACGGCCGCTACGGCAACGACGAGTACCACCTCCGCGTTCCCGCCGCCGTCGTCGACGTGGAAAATCTGAGCGGGAATCCGATACTGAACTACAATCTCGATATCGAGGCGATGGGAAAGAGCAAATCCTCCGTCCACTTCCTGGGTGAACTCGGCGAGGGACGACAGCATATTACCTTCGCCGACTCCGCGATGGCCGAAAGCGCCGTCGAGAACCAGAGCTACGAGGCCCACATCGAACTCGTCCTCCGGACGAACGGCACCGAGCGCGTCGTCTACGAGGGGCCGGCGACAATCGAGGTCGAGGAATGACCGCGCGAGGGTACCGACACCGGCTCGGACGGCTTCTGTTTCGCGACCGCCTCGGTCTCACGCTGTTTCTCGGCGTGCTCTGTGTGACGCTTCTGTCCTGGCGTACCGGCATCGTCATCAACGACAACATCACGCTGCGGGAGACACTCGCCGCGCTTGCCGACGGCCACGTCTGGATCGAACCGGCGACGGGTGAGTATCTCCGGTCGCCCGGCACTGGCGTCCGCGACGGCTTCGTCTACGGCCGCAACTACGGCCAGTTGGTGCTCTCGCTGCCGGCGCTGTGGGGGTTGCAGATACTCGACGCGCTCGCAGATTTGCACGTCGCACTCGCCGCGCTCTGGCACCTGCTCGTGTTGGCGTTCGTAGTTCAACTCGGCCACATTCGCGGCTACCGCCGGATGGCCGCCTACGGCGGGAGTGGCCTCGTGCTGGTCTCGTTTCTGGCAAACCTCGCCGTCGCCACGTCGTTCGACCCGTCGCTGTCGCTGTTGGCGTTGCAGATGACGGCGGCTGTCGCCGTGGCATTCGCTGCTGTTGGACTCTATCGGCTCGTGACGTTGCGTCGGGGACGCCGGCGTGGACTCCTCGCCGGTGTGGGGCTGGCCGCCGCAACGCCGGCGATGTTCTGGGGCCTCGTGCCGAAACGCCACGCGTTTAGCCTCACCATCGTCGTCGGACTGCTCTATGCCTTTGCACGGAGTCGACGCGGGGATGGTATCGTCTCGCTGCCAGTCGTCGGGTTGGTTCCTGTTTATCGCGCCGGCGCGTACGCGCTGGTCGCGCTGCTCGCCTGGATTCACGCTGAGGAGGGAGTCTATCTATTTCTCGCGCTCGTTCTCGTTGATATCCCGACCGCGCCATCGAACGATAGACGAACGCTTGCCTTCGTCGCCGCCGTCTTCGCGCTGTCACTCGTCCCGTTTTTCGTGACGAATCTCTTCGTCGCCGGTGAGTTGCTGAAACCTCCCCGGTCTGTGTTCGGTGGTTTCTTCGAGACGGGAGCGAGCGGTAGCGGTGGTGGCGGCAGCGGCGGTGGTGGCGGTAGTGGCGGAAGCGGCGGTAGTGGCGGCGGCGGTCGCTCGCTTCTTGCGATACTCGTTGCATTGCTTCCTTCACAGGCAGTCTGGGTCGCGGGCAACGTCTGGGGAAGTCTTCTCAACGGTGTCTCCGGGATGCTTGACACACAGAATATGTACAACACGTTCGTCCACAGCAGCGTCGAGAACGTCAACGAGGATGTCGGCTTTCGCGGCATCAATCTCTCAGTGCTGGAAGCCGCACCGGTCTTCGGTGCCGCTCTTGCGGGTGGACTGGCCGGGCTGTCGACCCACGTCAGAAACCGGGACTGGCATCTCGACCCCGTCGTGGCGTTTGCAGCCGTCCTCGCGGTTGCGGTTGTGTTGACGAAAGCCGGCAAACTCCCGTTGCGTGTCCAGGTTACCGTCCGCTATCTGCTCCCCGTCTATGCGCTCGGAGTCTTTTTGATTGCCGACTCGACGATTGGCGCGTGGCTGAGCGACACTCACCGCTCGCTGGCGGTGTGGTCGTACGCCGGCGGTGTGGCAATCGGCGGCCAACTCCTCTTTCTTGCGCTCGTCTTCGGCGACTTCGCTGTCGGTGAAGCGGCGCGTCTCCACGCACTGCTCGGTGTCGCGCTCGGTCTGGCTGTCGCGGTGACCTGTCTCGCTGGACTCGCCGACCGCCGTTTCCGCTCGGCCGCCGTCGTCGCCGTTGGACTCGCCGCTGCAGCCAGCACGGTCTTCGTCCTGCTGGCCGGGCTGTACTACTTCTCGTTTACCGGTGAGTACATCCTCCCGGTCGTCGACTTCGTCGTTGACCGACTGCCGTCGACCGGCTAACCGCAGATTTTTACCCTGTCTTGCAGTACCGCGAACATGGATCAGCTCAAAGAGTCGCTGCTCGATGCACCGATCATCGAGAAGGAGGGCTATCACTACTTCGTCCATCCCATCAGCGACGGCGTGCCGATGCTGCGACCGGAACTCCTGCGGGAGATTGTCATTCGAATCATCCGGAAGGCAGACCTCGACGGGGTCGACAAAATCGTCGCTCCGGAGGCGATGGGAATTCACATCTCGACGGCCGTCTCGCTGATGACCGATATCCCGGTTGTCGTCGTCCGCAAGCGCGATTACGGGCTTGCTGGGGAGGTTTCGCTGTCGCAGGTCACCGGCTACTCCGAGACCGAGATGTACATCAACGACGTCTACGAGGGCGACCGCGTGCTCATCCTCGACGACGTACTCTCGACCGGCGGCACA
>CAZFOF010000216.1:0-4216 GCA_964520265.1 uncultured Halobacteriales archaeon
GCCTGTCTGCTGGCGGGTGAATCGGGCAACGACAGCGCCGTCCACGTCGACCTCATCACCGATATGCGCGCCGAGGGGACGACACTGGAAATCGACGGGGAAGTAATCCAGCGCGACGGTGTCTTCAGATGGGAAGAGGGATTCGAGTCCTGACTGACCGCCCTCGAACGGGGTTGAAACCGCTATAGGTGGCTATTGAGCAGGCCATAGCACTCATAGCGACGTTTTTTCCGGTGAATGAACACATTCGAGATAACCGACACCTGCGGCCGTCGGTTCGAACCCATGACCTACGATGCCATCATTTTCGACAACGACGGTGTGTTGGTGACGCCGACATCGCGCACACTGTGGCGCTCAGCGAGTCGACTCGCACTGCAAGACCTTGGCGTGACCGACGCCATCGACGCCCATATCCGGCGCATGGACGGACACTGCCTCTCCGCACTCGTGCGACTGTGTGACCACTACAACGTCAACGCCGACGAGTTCTGGCGACGCAGGGAGGCATACGCCAGTATTGCCCAGCGATGCGAGTTTCGCCGCGAGGGGAAACGTCCCTACGACGACATCGACGTGGTACACTCCTTTGGAACACCAGTCGGTATCGTCAGCAACAACCAGCAATCGACCATCGACTTTCTCGTTGACTACTACGGACTGGACAGTGCCGTCGACACCCACTACGGCCGCGAGCCGACACTGGATGGACTCGCACGCATGAAACCGAGTGCGTACTACCTCCGGCAGGCAATCGGCGACCTGGGTGCGACGAACCCGTTGTACGTCGGCGACAGCGGTGTGGACATGGCAGCGGCAAACGCTCTCGGTATCGACTCGGTGTTCGTCCGTCGTCCCCACCGGAGCGACTACCAGCCGACACCAGAACCGACCTACAAGGTGTCCTCACTCGCCGAACTCCAGGTTATCTGTGACACCGGCATCCGGTCGCGGTCGAATACACCACCGCGTGGCCGCGGGAGTGACTGACCGCCGGGGATTTTTGCCAGTTCGTTGCCATACGTTCGGTATGGACGCACCAGAACTCCTCGACGGTATCGTCTACGAACCGACACAGACCGAGGGTCGCGGGTTCGGCCTGACCGTCGCCGACGTCTACGAGGTGGCCGAGCCGGGACGTGTCGATTTTGGCGGTGGAGAACTCGCTGAGGCCGACCTGACGGCACACGAGCGCACGAAGCGCAACCCCGACGACGACTACGAGTGGTGGCATCTTGAGGCCGGACAGTATCTCATCGAGTACAACGAATCACTGGTCAGTGCGGACACGACAGTCACCGTCCAGACACGCACCGAACTGCTCGCTCGCGGGGCGTTTCACCCGACGCTCCATCTCACGGCGTTGCCGCGAGTGCCGTTGTCGGTCGGTGGCAGCGGCCTTCGATTGAAAGAAAACGCACGGGTGTCGACGCTCCTGGTCAGCGAAACGGAGTGAGGTGGGCTGGGACTCTCACTCGCCTGTGACTTCGTCGAGGGCAATCGCCATCTCCAGTTCCGTCCGTGAGGTGTGTTCTCGCTCGAAGCCGATGTTCTCGTAGAGCGTAATCGCGTGGTTGTTCCGGCTCTCGACGGAGAGCCAGATGTCTGTGATGCCTTCTGACTGGCCGAGACCAAGCAGCGTGTACATCAGTTCGGTACCGATGTGGGCGGCCTGGTACTCCCGGAGGACGAAAATCGCGAGTTCGTAGTGGTCGTCGTCGGCGGGCACCAGAAACGAGTGACCGACCAGACGGTCACCGTGATAGGCGATGATGTGATAGGCATCCTCGGGGAAGATGTACGACATCCAGTCGCGAATCTTCTCCTCTGTCATCGGCGGGACACCCTGCGAGCGGTCGTCGCGCTCGAAGTTGCAGTACATCGAAACGAGGTCGTCGAGGTCAGCCTCCGAACCTCGTTCGATGGTAATGTCGCGTTGCTCGTCGTCGGTGAAGGAGTGCGGCGGCACGACGAAATCACTCATACAGGTAGGTAGCACACACCACCTGATAATAGTAGGCTGCATTATCAACACTTGAGAGATTGCGTCGGCTGTCAGCGCTGACCATCCCTGACTACGCCGGGTCGCCCGGCCACGGAACGTCCGACCAGACCACGATAGCAGCGAGGACGTACGCGACGGCGACAATGCCGAGCAGTCCACCAGACCACATGTTGCTGGTGTCGAGGTCGGTCACGAGAGCAGTCGGGAGCCCGATGAGGAGGAAAAACAGGTACGTCGTGACGAGGTGTCGCCAGAGATTGGCCCAGGGTGGGGCACGGAGGGCATTGTTCATAGGTCACCGTCTCGCTCGGATGTGATAAATTGCTGGTCGGGCGAAAAAGGTGGGCTTTTTAGGCCAGACCGGTTTCGGGTGGACAATGGCAGAATTCACCGTCGCCGTCGCAGACCCAGAGGACGGCACGACCTACCAAGTCGACGTAGCAGACCAGGACGCAACCCGCTTCATCGGGAAGGACATCGGCGAGTCAGTCGACGGCAGCGCCGTCGGCCTAAACGGCTTTACACTGGAGATTACCGGTGGCTCCGACGACGCCGGCCGACCGATGCGCTCGGATGTGCGCGGGTCGAGTCTGAAGAACGTCCTGCTCGAAGGCGGCACCGGCTACAAGCCCGAGAAAGACGGCGAGCGCAAACGCGTCACCGTCCGCGGCCGCGAAGTCAGCGAGAACACCCGACAGATTAACGCCACCATCACGGAACACGGTGGCGAAGACGTGCAGGCAGCCCTCGGCGACGAGGAGTGAGCGACCGACTCCCCTCCGACCACGCGACCGTCGACAGCCACCGCACTCACGTCGACAGCGTGGGCCGCACTGGTCGCCTGCAGGTTCCACTCCCCGAAACCATCGAGGCGTCCGTCGGCGATGTCGTCCGCATCTCACTCGAAGGCGACAGTTATCACACACAGATAGCGGAGTCTCTGGACGGCGAGGCGACCATCCGTGGCGCCTTCGCGAACGCGCGACTGGCGCGAACGCCGGGAGAAGGCGAGGACAACTTCCAGTCGTGGGCCGAGTCAGTGGAACTGACGAGTGGCGACCCCGTCCTCGTCGACGTGGTGACGCCGGAGTACAAGTTCGGCCTCCGCCGGCCGGGCGAACGAGTCGTCTACGAGGCAACGGACGCACCGTCGGACTCGCTGACGGATATCGCCCGAGATATCGACGGGTGAGGCGTCAACCGACCACAGCAGTGCCGAGACTACCGCACGTGTGTCAGACGCCCGTTCTCTCGACTGATACTGGCACGAAACGCTCAATATCCGCCCCCGAGTAACATCCCCCAAGGGCCTTATGTCGGAATCTGTCATCGCCGATTTCGTCGCCAAATTCAACTCCGAGAGCACCGCTCGGGGCAAACCCGTCAAAGGACGGGTCGTTCTCAGTCAGAAACGACTGGTGCTGGCGACCAACGGCGAGGACAAAGCGACGATTCCGCTCTCGGCTGTCTTCGATATCGCGGTCGGTAACGTCCCCGAAGGGCTCGGCGAGTTCTTCGACTCGACAGTCACGATTGCCTTCGAACGAAACGGACAGCGCTACGTCGCCGTCGTCGAGGCCGGCGAGGAGAAAATTGAGAAGTTCTCGACGGTGCTGTTCAAAGCCATCCTCAACGGAACCGAGATGACAATCAAACATCCGGCACGCCTCGGTGGACGCGTGACCGACCAGCAGTACGTCCCCGCAAAGTTGTATCTCAAGCCACAGCGTGTGCGATGCAAGACGGGGTCGGACGCCATCGACATCAGCCTCTCGACAGTCACGGAGTTCAGTCGGAGTTCACGGAAAGTCAAGGGGGCCAAAGCACCTGTCCTCGAGGTTCGGCACATGAACCAGGGCCAGTCGATGCTGTCTGTCCTCGCGACCGACTCCCCCCGGAAGATGTCCATCCTCGGTCGATTCCTCCGTCTGGAGTACTCCGACCTGATGGGGGAGCTGAAAGATATCGAACTCAACAAAGACCAAAAGGAGATTCTGGTGGCACTGTACTCCGGTGCCAGCGGCCAGGGGATGTCACTGGCGAGTGTCGTCGGCAAAGACCCACAGAAGGTGACGATGATGCTCAACCGTCTCGAAGATGACGAACTGGTCGTCGACTCGAAAGAGGGGACGAAACTCACGCCGAAAGGGCAGGTCGTCGTGAGCAACCACCTCGAAGACGTCAACGCCTGATACGGGTTGCTGTAACTGT
>CAZFOF010000217.1:0-4208 GCA_964520265.1 uncultured Halobacteriales archaeon
CCGACGAGAAGCGCGAGCGCGCGGAGGAGCGCGCGAAGGAGGAGATAGTCGAAGCCGGGGAGGCAGAAGTACTTGTCAGTTCGCCAGAGGCTGTCGAAATCGGACGGGATAAATTGAAGACACACACGTTTCTCGCTCAGAACGGATTCGAAACGCCGACCACCGTTCGCAAAGAGAACGCTGAAAGAATAGTCAACGAGGTCGGCTTTCCACTTGTTTTGAAACCTAGATACGGATCGGCGTCCGAGGGCTTGTTCGTGGTTACTAATTATGACGAGTTAACATATGCCCTCAAACACGGTGTTGACGAGAGTATCGTGCAAGAGTACCTCGTTCCGACTGCATGGGACGAGTCGTCACTATCGAAAACAGAGTTGGAACGACAAATTGACGAGTACTCTATCGAGATAATTGTAGACGAGAGTGGAGAAATAATTCACTCACTGGCGAACTGGCGAAAGATGGAAGACGGCGTTCCAAGTGTTGCAAAAATCAAACCCCACAAAGAGGTTAGAGAGGCGAGTGAGGCTGTCGTGGAAGAGTTAGATGTACTGGGTCCGGTCAATCTACAAGCTCGAGTGACACCAGAGGGGGTGAATTTCTTCGAGATAAACACGCGATTTACTGGGTCAACTGCGGTGCGCTGTACCGCTGGGTTCAATGGCCCGGACGTGATGGTTCGCCATCTCGTACTTGGAGAGAGTTTGGATCAGTCGATGCTTTCTTTCGAGAACCTTGTCGAGATTCGATACAAGGACGAAATTTATCTTAGCGAGGAAAAATTCGACGAGGCCGTTGAGAATGGTTTTGTCGAAGGCGGTGGTGAGAAGAGGGACTACTATTGAAGATCTACATATAGGGATATTCTGAATTTCGATACATATCCTGCTCGTAATCCGTAATGTCGTTTTCTGCCATCCAGTCAGCAATTTCTCGCACACCGTCGGCGATGTCGTGTTGAGTCTCCCAGCCGAGGATGTAGTTGATTTTGTCGAAACTCACCCGGTACGTCCGCTCATCTTCCTTGTGTTCGACGAATCGCACCTCTGCGTCGTCAATCTCCTCTTCGACGATACGACCCACTTCCTTGATCTGGTAGTTCAGGTCATTGTCGCCGACGTTGAAAATCTGGTGGTCGACCTTCTCTTCGGGTGCTTCAAGCACCTCGGCAAAGGCACGTGCAGCGTCGTGGACGTGAACGAGCGGGCGGTACTGCTCGCCACCGAAAACAGGGATGTCGTTTTCAAGTACAGCCTTCGCCGTCAGAAGGTTCACCACCAGGTCGAAGCGCATCCGGCGTGACCACCCAAAGATTGTACCCAGGCGAAGCATCGTCGCAGTGATGTCGCTGTCGGAAAAATCACCGTGGGTCTCGTGGAAAATGATTTCTTCGGATTCGATTTTCGACTCTGCGTACAGCGAGAGCGGATTGAGGAACGAGCCTTCGTTGAGTTCCATCAGTTCACTCGCACCGTACACCGAACACGTCGAGGCGAAGACGAGTCGGTCGACATTGTGGAGTTTACACACCTCGACGAGCGATTTGGTCGCTTCGATGTTCACTGCCTGCGTCGCCTGTTCGTTGACACCACAGGCGGGATCGCCGACGATTCCTGCAAGGTGGATAACAGCATCGACGTCCTCCATTGCATACGAGAGGTCTTCGATGTGACGAATGTCGCCTTCTTTCACTTCCAGTCGGTCGTTGTCGCGAAGCGGGTCGAGAGCATGGTCACCGAAGAGGAACGAATCGAGGACACGAACCTCGTGGCCGTTGTCGAGAACCTCTTCGACGACGTAGTTACCGATGTAGCCTGCACCGCCGGTGACGAGTACTCGCATTATACGAAGCGTGAGCGATAGCAGGTATTAAATCGTCGGTCTCGCACCGAGAAATCTCAGGGTCAGGTCAGGTCAAGTCAGGTCAGGTCAGAACCGAACTCCCGAATCGTCTCGATGACGTACTCAACGTCTTCGTCGTCGAGATTCGGATGATTCGGCAACCCGAGCGTGTTCCCGGCGACGGCTTCGACGTTGGGCAGGGATAGGTCATAATCGTGGTCGCGTTCGTTCTCGCTCCAGGGGAACTCCGAGTTGAAGCCGCGGTGATGCTGGAAGACCGGCTGGTCGTAGAGTGGGTCGACATAGCGGTGTCGAGTCTCGACGCCGCGGTCGCTGAGTTCCCGCCAGACGTCTTTGCCGGTCATTCCGGCAACGTCGGTGTCGATTTCGATTGGTGCCCAGAAGTAGGCGTGGTCGACGTACTCTCGTACGGTTGCGGGTTCGAGCCAGTCGAGGGACTCAAGTTCCGAGAGCAACCGTTCGGAGATTTCGCGGCGTCGTTCGTTGAATCCCTCAAGACGGTCGACCTGTGCGGTACCGATAGCGCCGTTGATATCCGACATCCGGAAGTTGTAGCCGAGGTCGACGTGCGTGTCGCGTCCGTCCATCCCGTGGCTGCGAAGCAGGCGAATCTGCTCGGCGATGTCGTCGCTGTCGGTGGTAACGATACCACCCTCGCCTGTGGTGATATTTTTGGTTGCGTAGAAGGAGAAACAGCCAACGTCACCGAGAGAGCCGACAGTGTCGCCCTTGTAGCGTGCGCCGTGGGCCTGTGCGGCATCTTCGATGACGTAGAGGTCGTGTTCCTCGGCGAAGGTGCAGATTTCGTCCATTTCGGCGGGGTGGCCGTAGAGGTGGACTGGCATGACGGCCACAGTTCGGTCGGAGAGACAGCGTTCGAGGTCGGTGTGATCAAGCGTGTAAATATCGCGGTCGATATCTGCGAAGACAGGGATGCCGGCCTGATGAACGACGGCGGTAGCCGTCGAGCCGAAGGTGAGCGAGGGAACGATAACCTCGTCGCCGGGTTCGAGCCCGATGGCGTTCAGCGCGAGCTGGATGGCCGTCGTACCGTTGCTCACGGCGACAGCGTGGTCGACGCCCACGTAGTCAGCCCACTTGTCTTCGAACTCCTCGACCATCGGCCCCTGAAGGAAGCGACCGGAGTCGAGGACAGCTTCGACGTTCTCGTATTCTTCGTCGCCGAGAATCGGTTCGGCGACGCTGACGTGTCTCTCGGCCATACACCGGAGTGACGGGCCCAGCGTAATCAACCCGTTGGAACGCCGTCTACCGCCACCGGACGAGTCCGTAGAGATAGCCGATACCGGTCACAGCCAGTAAAACGACGAGCATCAGGAGTTGGGACGCCTTCGTCTTGCTGGGCCGCAAGAGGAGAAAGAGGAGTCGTTTGGGGATAAACTCCAGAAGGAGTCGCCGGAGTTGGTTGGACTCTTCGTCGGAGGAATCAGGAACCAACTGCTCCATGGCTCGTTTCGAGTATCCCTGCCAGAAGGCACGTTCGACCAGCCAGCGGGGTTCTTTGCGATACTGGTAGATTTTGTGACGGACGACCGCGTCGGGATTGTAGATGACCTTTTCGTCGTAGATACGGTTCAACCGAGCACAGAACTCCGTCTCCCTGCCCTGCACTTCGGAGGGGTCGATGCCGCCGAGTTTGATGCCGCCGAGTTTCAGAAAGACGTCTCGCTTGAACGAGAGATTCGCCCCGAAGGTGTTGCGAACCTCCTGTTCTTCGTCAGGGAATCCGCGGTGGGTCGCACCGATGAGAAAATAAAACTCCTCGGGGATGTATTCGGCTTCACCAGCAACCCACTCCGGTTCGATGCGGCCGCCGACAGCGAGGGCGTCGTGGCGTTCGTAGGCATCGACCAGCGCTGCGACCCAGTCTTCGTCAGGGACTGCATCGTCATCCATCATCGCAACAATGTCACCGCTTGCCTGGACTGCGCCCATATTTGTTCGGCTCAGCGGCCCGGCGTCATCGTGATTCGCGTAGATGACAACATTGTCGTACTCGCCGTATTCCTGTTGTACGCGTGTGTGTACCTCCTCGTTTCCGTCGACGATAGCCACAATTTCGACATCATCGTACGTCTGTGAGAGAAGTGCATCGAGACACTCCGAGAAATCGTCGTAACGATCCATCGAGTACGTCGGAACGACGACAGAGACCTTCATACATTAAGGCTTGCGTGGGATGTCGTAGGTGTTACGTTTCCTCAGAGCGGCGGGAGTAGCCGCTCTATAACTAACCGACAACGACAGCCAACAGATGCGATACGAGTGTGGAGTGTAGCACGGCTACCTCCGTGACCGTCAGCTATGAATGGAGATTTCATCTA
>CAZFOF010000218.1:0-4185 GCA_964520265.1 uncultured Halobacteriales archaeon
CCTTCGACGAGGTGACCGACGACGGCACGCTCGTCTACGGGAAGACGTGGGTCGAACCGGAGCGGTTCGCACAGCTGGGCGTCCCCGAAGAGTTCTACGCCGAGAAGTCGGACCACGTCGAACTCGCGTGGTGGCTCCTCGAAGAGATGGTCGAGGAGGGCGACCTGCCGAAAGGCGAAATCGTCGAGCAGTATCCGACTGTGGAAGGTACGGTCGTCGAACGGACACCCGTCGTCAACGAGACAGAGGCGGGGGTCGACGAGTCCGCGTCGGCCGACTAGCACGGAACCGAATGGAGTGATAACACCCGACGGTGAAGGGAGGCTCAAAGAGCGGTTTGTCTCTACTGAAAACACTTACACCAAGCACCGAGAGTAGGGATATGGAATCCCCGATGAATCGGCGAACGGTTCTTGCACTCGTGGCCGGGGGCATCACGGCGACGGCCGGCTGTCTCAGCAGTAGCGACGAAGACGAACCGGCGAGCAGTCCCACCTCGACTGACACCGCTACGTCGACACCGACGACCGAGCCGGCGACGGTCGAGAGTATATCGTCGACCGCCCTCCAGCCAGCACGCATCGAACTCGGTTCGCCGGACTCAATCGGCGTCTTCCGTGAAGACGAGGGCCAGTCCCTCTACGTCTCCGTGGCAGTTGGGGAGGAAAATCCGCCAGAGCGGTCGGCGTTTTCCTTCGAGTTCGACGGTGGCTCGGTCAACCCGGTTTCGAAAACCCGAAACATCTGGCGGCGCTCCGAGGCAGAATTCGACTCGGAGTACACCAAATCCGGCGGTGGGTGGCTCCTCTTCGACCTGCCGACACGTATTCAAAATCCGGAGACGGCACAGTTGACCTGGCCCGGTGGCTCGTGGCAACCCCCCGAGGGAATCCGCACGCGTCTGGCCGACCCCAATCCGACCTTCGAGGCATCACTCGATGCACCCGAAACCGCCCACGTCGACGAGTCGCCCGAAGCGACGGTCACCTTCGAGAACACCAGTTCAGTGCCCGGCACCTTCCTCATGGCGGTCAATCGTGTCGGGCCGTACATCGCCTACGCACCGGAAGCAGCGGTCAGGCGACTGCTCCAACCGGGAGAGAGCGCAACAGCGACGATTACCGCGTCGGTCAGTCGTCGAGAGGAGATAACAGCGGGCGACACGACCGAACTCAAATTCGACTGGCTTGGCGGCGAAGCCGACCGCGAAATCGAGTTCGTCGACGAGTCCTGACGCACGCTGCACCCACAACGGTTGTATCGCTGGCCCGTCTACGCCGACACAATGTATCTCTCCCACCCCGTCCGGCGCATCCGTGACGGGCCCACAGAGGGCGAAACCGTCACACTCCGCATCACCGCCGCCGACGAAACCGCAGTCGACGAGTTGGTCGACCGTCTGGACGACATCGGTGTCGTCGAGGAACGACTCCGCTTTGGCGGTATCCGCATGACACTCCCTCAGACAGCAGTTTCGGACGTTTGTTCCCTCGACGGCATCGAGTCAATCGAGACGGGGAACACGCTCACCATCGACGTCGAAGAGACAGAGGACGCCGACTACGACAGCACCTGTCGGTGAGAGACACGGCCCGGCAGACAGCAGCGCAAAGGTTTAATCCGCCCCCTGATTACGAGGTTCCATGTCCGACTGTCCACTCGCCGACGAGTGCCCCAGTTTCTCCGAGCGTATCGAGGGCATGGGGTGCCAACACTACGGGGACCGGGGTGGCAAAGAGTGGTGCAACCACTACAGCCAGCCCATCGAGGATCTCAAGTCACAGCCAGTCCAGATCGGCGAGGAACTGGAAGTCACCGTCGAAGATATCCACGAGAGTGGTGCCGGCGTCGGTCGCACCGAGGACGGCTTCATCGTCATGATAGACGGTGTGCTCCCGCCAGCGCGCTCGCTCGTGAAGATTACGAAGGTGCACTCGAACCACGCTCGCGCAGACGAAATCGAGCGTCTGGAACTGGACGACGAGGAAAGCGACGACGAAGAAGGCGACGACGAAGAGACGGAAGTCGACGCCGAGGCTGCGGACGATGCAGATGACGGGGAAGACGAAGGGCCGCGACTTGGAAGCCGTGACAACTTCTGGGGTAGCTAGGCAGACACCGTGACCACCGGCATTTAGTGGTTTTCGACCGTGGGTTCGGTCATGGAACTCGACCTCGACGGCGCGACAGTCCTGTGTACTGCCGCAAGCAGTGGCCTCGGCCTCGCCAGCGCCGAAGCCGTTGCTCGGGAGGGTGCAAACGTTGCCATCTGCGGTCGCACGGAGCGCCGCCTGGACGACGCCCGCGAGACGCTCCAGACGACCGGCAGCGGCGACGTACTGGCAGTGCAGGCAGACATCACCGACCCCGACCACCTCGCTGCCTTCGTCGACCAGACCGTCGAGACCTTCGGTGGACTCGACCACGTCGTGACGAGCGCTGGCGGCCCCCCCAGTGGTTCCTTCGGCGAGACGGACGACCGTGACTGGTACCAGGCCTACGACCTGCTCGTGATGAGCGTCGTCTGGACACTGCGAGAAGTCGTGCCACATCTCCGGGCGTCGGATGCTGGCTCCGTCGTCGCCATCACCTCCCGGAGCGTGCAGGAGGTACTCGACAACCTCCTGCTCTCGAATGCCGTCCGGCGGGCAGTCATCGGTCTGGTCAAGACTGTCTCTCGGGAGATGGCTCCCGAGATTCGGGCCAACGCCGTCCTGCCGGGAGCACACGAGACCAGCCGTATCGAAGAACTCATCGAGGCGGCCGTCGAGCGCGGCGAAGTAGCGGACTACGAGGCGGGCTATCGCGAGTGGGCCGACGACGTGCCACTGGAACGTATCGGCGACCCACAGGAACTCGGCGACGTGGTCGCCTTCCTCGCGAGTCCACGCGCGAGTTACGTCAACGGGGCAGCACTGGCTGTCGACGGTGGATCACTACGGAGTGTCTAGGTGCCATACGCCGACAGACGCGCCCGGTCGGTCAACAGACCGGCTTCGGGTTGACGCCGAGCGCTTCGAGTGTCTCGAAGTACTCGTCGTATGCCGCCTCGATAGCCGCGGTTGCGGCGGTCTGTGCCCGTTCCCAGTCGTCGTCGCCGTCACAGTGAGTCTCCAGTGCCGACAGCGCCTCCTCGCGGGTCGTCTCGTAATCGTCACCGAAGCCACGGAACAGACTCGCGGTCTGGGGGTCAGCCTGTCCGGTGAAAAAGCCCGAGCACTGGCTGGCTTTCTCCTCGATGGTGAGCGTCCAGCCGACGAGTCCGCCCAGTCGCTCGACGGTGTCGTCGTGCTCGCGGAGAGCGGAGACGATAGCCGGTGTCTCAGCAGCGTCGTAGTCGTCGAGTTTCGCCGTGATGTCCTCGGCGTGGGCGCGCTCGCGGTCGGCCGCAGCGTCGAATGAGTCGTCGCCGCTGCTCCACTCGGAGAATGTGTCGGCGGCGGTCGTCGCATCCGTTGCCGCTGCAGTCAGGACGGCGTCGGGTTCCATCTCGCCTTCGGTGTCTGCATACAGGGACTTCGAGGAGCCCAGCCGAGAGAGTTCGGTCTTCGTGTCGTCGCGGACGGTGTCGACGAATTCGCTCGTATCCATGTCTCGTGTGTGGCCTGCCGACCGCTTGTAACCATCGCCATCGGGCAGCGCGAGTCCGAATGGTGCCGTCGCTCAGCGTGTGAAAAACGGGAAGATTGGGTGCCTCATACGGATTGCTGTCCCTGTGTTCCGGGACGACGCCTTCGTGCGGTCAGTCCGGTACTGACGTACAGCAGTCCGTATCAGTTGCCCTTCTCGATGGGCGCACCGACGAGGTTCCCCCACTCCGTCCAGGAACCGTCGTAGTTGATGGTGTCTTCGTAGCCCAGCAGTTCGTGCAGGGCAAACCAGGCGACCGAGGAACGCTCGCCGATGCGGCAGTAGGCGACGGTCGTTCCCTCGCCGTCGATGCCTTCCTCGGCGTAGAGGTTCTCGATTTCCTCGGCGGTCTTGAAGGTGCCGTCGTCGTTGGTGACAGCAGCCCAGGAGATGTTTTCTGCACCGGGGATGTGGCCGCCGCGCTGGGCGGTCTCCTGCAGACCCGGCGGTGCGAGAATTTCGCCGGAGAACTCCTCTGGCGAGCGAACGTCCACGAGCGGCAGCCCGCGGTCGATTGCGTTTTCGACATCCTCGCGGTAGGCGCGGATGGACTCA
>CAZFOF010000219.1:0-4142 GCA_964520265.1 uncultured Halobacteriales archaeon
ACCGCACGCCTTCGTGCGGTCAGTCCGGTACTGACGTACAGCAGTCCGTATGAATCGCTCGGCGCGTGGCCGTCCGAGCGTCGTGGTAGATTGTAACACGACAACATTTAACACGATAGGTGCATTATATAACTGGGGAAAGCAACTGCTTTTGATGCTCACCACTCCTGAAGCCCAGTGTCGGTCAGAGGGCAGCAACAGTGAACGCGAGCGGATGCACAGGCGGGCATGGATTTTTGCCGTCAGCGACCAAGATAGCGGTATGAAACTGGACTGGACGCTCGCCGGAACGGGCACACGAACGCGGGCACACGAACGCGGGAGTTGGTGGCCGTGACAGACCGTCGCGAGTTCCGTGACCTGGCCTCGCCCGAACGGGCACACGAGGTCATCGACAAGTTGGACATCGATCCAGGTACGGAGCGGGTCGCCCTGGAAGACGCACGCGGACGAGTGCTGGCCGAGCGTATCGACGCCGCTCTCGACGTCCCGGGGTTCGACAGGGCGAGTATGGACGGCTACGCAGTCCGGGCGGAGGATACGTTCGGTGCCGACGAGGCCGACCCTGTGGTTCTCGATATCGCCGGCGCAGTCCACGCAGGCGAGGAACCCGACACGAACGTCGAGGCGGGGACTGCTGTCGAAATCTCGACTGGCGCGGTCATGCCCGCCAGCGCCGACGCCGTGGTGATGGTCGAGCGAACCACTGAACGCGACGACGAGGTTGCCATCCGCACCAGCGTTGCACCCGGCGACAGTGTGATGCTCGCCGGTGACGACATCGCGGCCGGTGCGAGAGCACTCGGCCCCGGGACGCGCGTCACGGCGCGTGAAATCGGTCTCCTGTCGGCACTGGGCGTCGAGCAAGTGCCGGTGCGTGCACGCCCGCTCGTCGGTATCATCTCGACCGGCGACGAACTCGTCCGACCGGGTGGTGACCTCGACAGCGCGGCGGGGCAAATCTACGACGTGAACAGTTACACACTGGCCAGCAGTATCGAGGAGGCCGGCGGCGTCTTTCGGCTCTACCCGCACGTCGGCGACGACTTCGAGGAGATGGGACGGCAACTCCAGCAGGCCGCCCAGGAGTGTGACCTCGTTCTCACGTCGGGGTCGACCAGCGCCAGTGCCGTCGATGTCATCTACCAGGTCATCGAAGAGCAGGGCCAGTTGCACCTCCACGGTGTCGCGGTCAAGCCGGGCAAGCCGATGCTCGTGGGCGAACTGGAGACTGCGGCCTACGTCGGTCTGCCCGGCTATCCGGTGTCGGCCCTGACGATTTTCCGCACATTCGTCGCGCCGGCCATCCGCGATGCGGCCGGTCGCGACCAGCCACGCACCGAGACTGTGACAGGGGAGATGGCACTCAGCGAGCGATACGACGAAGGACGGCGGCGGCTCATGCCGGTGGGACTCGTCGCTGACAAAGGCGGTGAGACACTCGTCTATCCCGTCGACAAGGGAAGCGGCGCGACGACCAGTCTGGTCGACGCCGACGGTATCGTCTCGGTGCCGGCCGGGACGAACTATCTCGACGAGGGACAGACTGTCGACGTCCAGCTGTTCTCGCCGGACGTGCGACGCCCGAAAGTGCTTGGCGTCGGTGAAGACGACCCGCTCCTCTCGCGGTTGCTCGACCGTGTCGAGCGTCCGCGATACCTCTCTCTGGGAACCACAGAAGGCCTGCGCCGCCTGCAGGAAGGTGTCCCTGATGTGGTAGTCGCAGCCGGGCCACACGACGACGAGGGGACGACGCTTCTGGGCGGCTGGGAACGGGAATGGGGGCTCATCGTGGATAGCACCGACATCGAAGGGCTCGCCGACCTGGTCGACGGAGAATACCGGTTCGTCAACAGAGGGCGCACCTCGGGGCTTCGCCAGAGTCTCGACGAGGCCGTCGCGACGCTCGCAGACGAACGTGACACCGACCAGGCGACGCTCAGCAGTGCTATCGACGGCTACAGTCTGACCACCAGCGCCCACGAGAGTCCCGCACGGAAGGTGCGTTCGGGCACGGCGGACGCCGGAGTCGGACTTCGGGCAACCGCCGAGAAATTCGACCTCGGGTTCGTCTCGCTCGGGACACAGCCAGTTCGTGTCCTTGCGAATCCCGACCGCATCGGCAAAGATGGCGTCCAGGACGTGGCGTCCGCACTCGCTGACGTCGGGTCGCTCGCGGCGTCGCTGTCGGGCTTCGACGAACGAGAGTTCTGAGACGCCGGACACGCTGTGGCGGGCATTCGTCGCTCACCGAGGCAGGATTATAGTACGTGGCGCACAACTGACACAGTATGGATGTGTACGAAGCACCCGACCCCGATGCAAACGAGGTACTCGACGTCGAATTCGTCGTCACAGACGACGTGCTGGTCAAAGGCTTCGCGCTTGGGCCCGGCGCGGAACTATCTCCGCACGAACACGCAGAGTCGACGAACGTCTTCCACGTCCTCGAAGGCACGGTCACTGTCGTTCGCGGTGACGAGGAAGCGACCGTCGAAGCACCGGGCGTCGTCAGACACGACCGCGGTGTCAGCCACGGGGCGCGCAACGAAACCGACGACGTGGCTGTCCTGACTGCGAGTCTCTGCCCGATGCCGGGATGACTGTCCCGCTCGAACGGATTTGTGAGACACCCTTAGGTCGACTCAAAATCTGTGAACCAGAGACAACTACAAGTGTCCGTCAAGACGGAAGGGTCACTCTCTCTATCGGAGACTGCAGTCTGGCAAAGAGCGAAGTTCAGTCCGTGGAGTTGAGCAGTTCGGAACCGCTCAGCGAGGACGAACCGAGATGCTGCTGGCAGATGAACTCCCGGTCGAGTGCCGTCTTCAGTTTGGCCTGTGTCGAACACTCGGGACAGGACAGATAGATGGAAACCTCGATATCGGCTTCCTCACCGCCGGGCAACTGGCCTTTGTTGGCGAGAGACCGAACGGACTCCTCGACGTTGTCCGCAAGATGCTGTTTGCTGTGACGAATTTGCTCTAGCTCCCAGTTGCTGTCAGACCCCTTCGACGACGAGCGACCTTTCGACGCGTCCAGACAGTTCGTCAGATGACGCCGCATCGTACTCCGGGAGACGAAATCGTTGACGAGCTGGTCACCGTCGATGCCGTCCGAGTCGAGATCGTCGATGACCTCCTCCCGTTTGAGGTCGTCGTCGCTGTTCAGCGCGTCGTACTCGCTGCTGATTCGAACGTCTGTGACGTTTCGCCCGTTTACTGTGTAGACATCACGCAACAGTTTGCGGTTGAACCAGTCCGCGAGCTTCCGAACCCCCATCTCGGGATAGTCTCTGAGCCCAAGCCACCGAGCAACAAGATATTCGTGAAGATCCCGCTCCGCAGTAACGGTGAGGTCTCGGTTGTCCGCGACTGCCCCGACCTTACAGCAATCCATTGAGTTGTTGGCAATATAACCCTCAGCATTTTTATTAATTTCGGCTCGGATGAAAATAGCATAATAATTTTATCGGCAATGGCATGGACAGAAATTGGTTCGTCGACCTACTGGTTCCTATCCGTTGGGTAGTTTTGCCCGCATCCGATATTTGCTTTACGGACTGGGAACCTCCCAGGGAGTGCCACGGGCTAGCGTTGCTTTCACAACGGCCACGTACTGTCTGTGCAGAGGTGCCTGATCGAGGCGGACGTTCGAGAAAACAACCCCACCGTGTTAATCCGTAGATTGAAATGCCCAGGTTCGTCAAGTAGAGGTATGACCGTCGACCCCTTCGACCAATGGATTGGAGATGAGATGGAACAGGACGAGATTGATGAACTGCTGGACTCGGCAGGATGGGGCGTTCTCTCGATGGCCAACGACGACGAAGTCTACAGCCTCATGGTCTCGTTTGGCTACACTGGCGAGGAGATATATTTCGCATTTATTCGGCAGACACCGGAAGACAAGAAATTCGAGTTTATCACAGAGGGGCAGAACGTACACCTGCTTGTGACCGACGTGCAGTCCCGCATCGACTGGCAATCTGTGACCGTTTCCGGCCCGGTCGCATCAGTCGAACGTGGGGGCGAGGAATGGACCGACCTGCTCGATGCAATGGAAGACAACGCCTGGTTCTCCTCGGACTTCAGACTCGCCACGATGAACTACGGGCTGCAAGGGTTCCGCTTGACTCCCGA
>CAZFOF010000220.1:0-4136 GCA_964520265.1 uncultured Halobacteriales archaeon
AGCGCGGCGTCGACGGCCTCTGCGAGTCCCTCGTTGCCCCGCGTGACTTCCTCGACTTCCGCGCCCATCAGGCGCATCCGGAAGACGTTCATCTCCTGGCGGGCGATATCTTTGCGGCCCATGTAGACCTTCACGGGGATGTCGAGCAGTGCACCGACCATCGCCGTCGCGGTGCCGTGCTGACCGGCACCAGTCTCGGCGATGAGGCGTTCCTTGCCCGCCTTCTTGGCGAGCAGTCCCTGTCCGAGCGTGTTGTTGAGTTTGTGTGCGCCGCCGTGCAGCAGGTCTTCGTGTTTGAAGTAGATATCAGCGCCGTACAGTTCAGAGAGCGTCTCGGCGTAGAAGACAGGTGTCGGACGCCCGCCGTAGTGTTTCAGGTAGTACTGGAACTCCTCCTGGAACTCCTCTGTGGGAACGACGTTCTCGAAGGCGTCAGCGAGTTGTGCGAGCGGTTCCTCCAGTGGTTCCGGCACGTGCCGGCCACCGAATTCCTCGAACTCTCCTGGCATGCAACGGACTGGGTGTGGCCCGATTATAGGTGTTGTGTCACCGCTCGAATTCGGCAACCCAAACACAGCGATGCTGTCGGGGTCGGATATATGATGCTGGAGCCCTGCTAGTCGGATAGCCATGGTATTCTGTGGCAAAGACAAACACGCGAAGCGTGGTGCAACGACCGGCGCAAGTATCGGCGCGGCGTTAGGGAGCCCCCTGGGGCCGGTCGGAGCTGGTATCGGGGCCGGCTTCGGCGGCGCAACGGGGTATCTGGCCGGCGCAGCCAGAGACAACCTGCCGCCGTAGGTCGGAGACGAAGCGGCCGAAACGTGGATTTACCTCCACAGCGGATGAGGTCGTATGTCAGATGGAACGGCCATCGGCACGCGCGACGAACCCACTGGAGACAACTACACCGAGTTGCTCTCCGAACTGGACTCACACGACCTCGCACTCGCGATGGACGCAGTCGAGGCCAGCGAAGCCGATGCCTTCTCGTTCGACCCTGCCAGTGACTCCGACGATGTGTTCCCGCAGTCGGTCGCCAGCGGCGGCCCGACGCCGACGGGCGTCATCTGCTGGACGCGCATCGCCCCGGATGCGTTCGACCCCGACCAGCCACTCGCCATCCAGGTGGCGACCGACGACAGCTTCGAGGATATCGTCTACGACGGCATCGTCACCGACAGCGAACGAATCGAGGCCCACGACTACACAGTAAAAGTCGACCTCGACGGACGCCTCTCCCCGGAGACGGAGTACGCCTATCGCTTCGTCTACGGTGACACCGCCTCCCGGACGGGCTACTGTCAGACACTGCCGCGCCCGGACGATTCACCGGAATCGATTCGCTTTGCGGTACTCACCTGCCAGAACTACCTGAACGGCTACTTCCCGGCATTGCATTACGTCGCCGAGGAAGACGTGGATTTCATCGTCCACCTCGGCGATTTCATCTACGAGTCCGACGAGGGCCACTTCAAGGGGTTCGGTTCCTACGACTATCCCGGCCGGGAACTCTCGTTGCCGAGTGGATACGACCGGGTGCACACGCTGCGGGATTACCGCTATCTCCATCGCACCTACCGGACGGACGAGTTCCTGCAGGAGGCACTGGAATCCCATACGCTGATTGCAGGCTGGGACGACCACGAGATGGTCAACGACATCTACTGGGATCATCGCACGGATGCCCCCGCCGGCGACCATCCACGGGGCGACGACCCCGAGTTCATGTCGCGGCTCATCGCCGAGGCGATGCACGCCTGGTGGGAGTATATGCCAGCCCGTGTCTCCTACGACCCCGAAGGGGAGTCACTCCAGAACCGCTTCGAACTCTGGCGGAAACTCGAATTCGGTGACCTGCTCTCGCTGGTGATGACCGACGAGCGACTGTTTCGTGACCCACCACGGGAAGCGATTCCGACGCCGGACAACGTCGGCCCACACCGCGAACCGCCGGGACGGACGATGCTGGGCGACGAACAGCGCGAGTGGCTCATCGAGACGCTGACGACCGACAACGGGCTCTGGACGGTCTGGGCCGACGAAGTGCTGACGATGCCGTTTCGCATCGGGTCGGGGCCGCTGTCGGTCTATCCGGTACAGGGCGGGTGGGACGGCTACACGCGGGAACGCCAGCGCATCTCCGAAGCCATCGCCGATGCCGATGTCGACAACTACGTCACCATCAGTGGCGATATGCACTGCTACATCGCCGGCTACAAGCAAACGTCCTATCCGGGTCGCGTCACCGGAGGAACCGGCGTCGCCGAGGGCGAGCGAATCGGTGTCGAGTTTATGACGCCCGCGACGACCTCGCTGAACGCCGCCGAGGCGTTGCACCTGACACGTGGCTGGCGGGGAAAGCTCACTGAACCCCTCTTTTCGAAACTCGTCACGGGGATGAACCCCCACATCGAGTTCTTCGACAGCCACAACTGGGGATACTCCGTCGTCGAGTTCACCCGCGAGGAGTGTACCTACATCGGGTACACCGTCGACAAGACCGTCGACGCACCCGACGCCGACCGGACGGTGCTCGCCGCCTACCGCGTGCCGGAAGGCGTCGCAAACCTCGAAGACGTGACCGACCAGTACCGTCCGCCGCCGGGAGAAGACTGACGGGTCAGCGACTGGCTGACGGCGACAGGCGTTCGACAGACTAGGGCCGATAGGAACAGTGAAAGCCAGCGAGGTGCTGATAGAAGGCCGGCAAGACCGTCGTCCGGAGGTCTGCGTCGGGGTTGTCTGTGAACTCCTCGCGGGTCAACGCGAGTGCATCGTCCAGCGCGGCCTCGACGTGGTCGGGAACACCCCGCTCCTGATTCGAGCCGAGATACGCCCAGATGAACGCCGATTCGAGTTGCCGGAAAAACGACTGGGTGGGTTCGAACGTCGGCTCCCCATCGGCGGCGAGTCGGTAGTACGTCCGCTGGATGAGAACGCTCCCGTCGTCGATGTCGTGGTCGCCAAAGGAGTTCGTGGTCGTACACTGGTCGCCGGTTGTTCCGTCTCCGGGAATGTCTCGTGGTGGCATATGACATACTTCGGCAGGTAACCGTAAGTAATCGCCCTGCGTGTGTATCGGGGACGCACGGCTGGGAAAGGTACTATTTCGAAATTGCGCGCGTACGGGCGAGTCCGAAGCTACCGGTACCCGTTGCGCAAAGGAGAAAATACCGTTCAGTTACTCGATGTGGCCTTCGCGACGGAGTTGGTCGGCGGCCTTCCCGTCGTAGCGCCATTCGACGTTGGCTTTCTCGTCTTGCCAGTCCCACGGTTCGGCCAGCACGACGTCGTCCTCGTTGATCCATGTGCGGAACTTCATCCGTCCGGGAATCCGACCCATGCGGGTCACACCGTCTGCACACTGGAGTCGGACGTGGTTCCCTCCGAGGTGTTCTGACACTACGGCAAAAACTTCGTCGTCGTTGGGCATTCGCAGATCGCGGCGCCCACTATTCTCGCTCATACACCAGATAGGAGGGGAAGACATATAAGTGGTTCCAGATGCGCGGTAACGCGGCACACGCAGATGTCAGTGCAAACGGGACGAAAAGCGCTCGCTATCGTCTGGCCGTACGTCGGTTGTCGCGACCTGTGGCTGTACTCTGAGCTGCGATTCACGTCAGGCCCCACGTCCATCGCGCGTCGAGGATGAACCGATAGACACCACTAAACAGGATTGCAATCGCGTTCGAGAGCAGGTACAGCACCTGTCCATACTCGACGAGGAGAAACAGGATGGCAAGTTGAATCGGAATCGCAGACCCACGGACGACGTTCGTCTTGAGGAGGCCGGTGAAGAACGCACTCGATCCGGTGTTTCGCATGTGGCGAAACGTCCACACGTTGTTGAGCACATAGGAGAGGACGATTGTAATCTCGATTGCGATAACGGCACCGAGCAGATAGTTCAATTGCACGGTATCAACGAACAGCCAGAGGAGGCCCATCTGAACCCCCGCGGTAGCGGCACCGACGATGGTGAACCGTCGCAACTGTTGTGCAATCGGCCCGTCGGTGAGCTGCCGGAGATACGACCGTAGCATCTATCGATACCCCAGTGCATCTAGACGTGCTTCCAACTCGTCGTCCATCTCGTCGGCTGGTGTGTCCCCCGTCTGCGTCTGGAGAGT
>CAZFOF010000221.1:0-4130 GCA_964520265.1 uncultured Halobacteriales archaeon
TCTCCACAGGGCTGGATTGAACGCAGAGATGCGTGCCTATGGCGACGTCGAGCGCCAGGACGTCGAGGAAGCCTACGACAAATCGAAGTACGTCCATCTCTCCCGCAGACTGCGGGAACTCTCCGACTCGGAGACGGCACTCGTCGAAGTCATCGCCGAACACGACGGCGAGCGCACGGGCGACATCTACGATGCGTTCAACGACCGCACCGACCTCGGCTACACCCGCTACTCGGAGATTATCAACAAACTCGACCAACTGGGCATCATCGACGCATCCTACACCGACGTCGACGGCCGCGGCCGCTCGCGGGAACTCACGCTGAACTACGACGCCGACGCGGTAATCGACCGACTGTAGTGAACTTCCTTCGCTTCTCGCTCGCTCAGGTGTATCTCTGCGTCGCCACTGTTTACATTCTATTACAATGCAAACGCTGGTAGAGCATCGTCGGCTACAGCCCTCAACCCTCGAAGGAAATATCTGCTGAGTGGTCAGGAGAGGCTTTCGGCCGTTCGTTCGAGCCATTCGACGGCAAATTCCGGGCCGTTGTCGGCGTAGGCCTGTGTATCGAGTGCGTCGAAGGGTTTTGGAATCTCTCCGGCGTGTTTGATGGCCGAACAGGCCAACTCGGCGGCGTCGCCGAACGCTGTCTGGCCTGTCGCGAGTGACGTCTCCAGTTCCGACAGGCGCGGTTCCAGGCGTTCGCCGGCGTCGACCCACGCCTCGAACAGCGCCGGTGCGGACTCACGCCATCCCGCGAAGGTGTCGCGGGTCTGACGGCCGAGATAGGCGTCGTAGCAGGCCGCTGCGACCTGGTAGACGCCAACGGAGTCGAGGAAGCCATCGGCTGCCGCCTGGAAATCGGGATACTGCTCGCCGAAAAAGCCGAGGAAGTGTTCGGGTTCGTCGAGTCCGAGTTCGACCAGTGCGGTGGCAATCAGAAAGTCGATGAACGACTCGGGTGACCCCTCCAGTCGGGGTTTGCAGATGACGACCGGTGGGTCGGTCTGGTTCGTCCAGGCGACGCCACCGTCACCGGGCATCCCGATGGTAAACGTCTCGCTGGCGTAGTGCTGGAGCACCTCCGGCGTCTCCGGTGGGAGCCAGGTGTCGGGATAGCTCACCGGGTCGAGTTGCTGGACGAGCAGTCCCAGGTCTTCGGCCTGGTCGGGTGGGAGTGTCTCGAAGTCCCGTTCGCAGTCGAGGACGAGCGTCTCGGGCGCGTGGTCGGTGCGAACGGTCGACAGCGCGTCACCGAGTGTGCGCTCGGTGAACATCAGACCACTGCGAGGTTGGCGACAAGCACCAGCGACAGGACGACTGCGACGGCGAGTGTGCCCACGACGACTTTGGTTGCAGTACTCATATGTGACCGTTCCACCAGCAACGATAAAAAGGCACAGATTCCGCTCGCATAGTGACAGATGTCGCTTCGACTCACTGCGACAAAGGGTCACCATTAAGACCTATCCAGCGTGACGTATGGATACGAATGCCAGAGAGTACTCACGAGACACCAGTCAGTGAAATTATGAGCAGCCCTGTGGTCACAGTCTCAGAAGACACGACCGTCGCGGAGGCAGCCGGCGTCCTCGCAGAGGAGCGCGTCGGGTCGGTTGTCGTCGGTGAGGACATCATCGAGGGTATCGCAACCGAGACGGACATCGTCCGAGCGGTCGGCGGCGGCGTCGGCCTGGAGACGACGACTATCGACGAACTCATGAGCGACCCTGTGGTGACCATCCGTCCCCACGAGTCCGTCCAGGCTGCTGGCGAGCGGATGGGACACAACGGCGTCAAGAAACTGCCCGTGACAGAGAACGGCGAACCGGTCGGCATCGTCACGACGACCGACCTCGCCCACTTCTTCCCCCGCAACCGCATCAAGATGGCGTCCCAGCCCGAACGGGACGTCCACGAAGGCGAGTTCGAGTAGACCTAGTCGCCAGTTTTTCCGACGCTCGAACGGCGAGCGACTGCCTTCCACTTTCCTGACCAGAACCGTCCGGTGTTCACCGCCGCCTTTACGTAGAAGTCCGCCCCGATAGCGAGAAACACCGCGGACGTCCCCAGTCCCAGCCCCGGCGACAGCGTGACACCGAAGAAGGTGAACGTCATGGCCGCTGGCAGCGCCGTCAGTGCAATCGGCAACCGGATGACGTACGACCCGAGAAAGGTTCCGTACAGTGGCCACCGCGTGTCGCCCGCGCCGCGGAGACTCCCGCGCATGGTTCGAGAGATGCTGAACCCGGCGGTGACGAGGCCGAACAACTGGATGAACTGCACCGTCAGGCCGAGATACTCCGTCCCGAAGGCGAGCGCAATCGGACGGGCTGTGAGCACGAGCACGACCGCGAGTAACAGCTGTGTTACGAGACTGATACGGAGTGTCTGCCAGCCATACCCCGTCGCCGACTGCTCGTCGCCAGCCCCGAGTGACTGCCCGACGAGCGTACTCGCGGCAGTCGAGTACCCCCACGCCGGCATCAGCGCCAGCAACATCACCCGTCGGCCGATGGCGTACGCCGACAGCACCGGTGTCCCCAGCACACCGAGGACGAACAGAAACGGAAACCGGGCGGTCGACTGGAGCAGACGCATCCCCGTCAGCGGCGTCGCGACGCGGACGATTTCGGCTGTGAGACCCGCATCGAACTGCCTGCCGCGGAGCGGGATACCCACGTCGTAGCTCCCGCCGGCGAGCAACCCGAAGAAGACGACTGCGGCGACGATGTTCGCGATGGTTGTCCCCAGTGCCGCTCCGACGACGCCCAACTCCGGTGCCGGCCCCAATCCGAAGACGAGTACGGCGTTGAGGACGACGTTCGTCGGCAGCGTCAACAGGCGGACGTACATCGGAGTTCGGGTGTCCCCGCTGCCGGCGAGTGCGCGTGCGGCAATCATACTCCAGAAGCGGAAGACGAGCGAGAGCATCACGACCCGCAGATAGTCCGCGCCGTAACCGATGACCTGCCTGTCCCCGGTCAACAAGCCGACGAGCGACTCTGCATAGCGCCAGGACAGCACCGTCAGTGGAATCGCGACGGCAAGCGCAAGCCACAGCGATTGCTTGACGGCGAGGTTCGCCCGCGCGCGCTCGCCAGCGCCCTGTAACCGCGAGACGACGCTGATGGTGCCACTCGTCAGTGCAAGCGAGAGTCCAAAGCCGATGAAGTAGTACTGAAACCCCAACTCCAGTCCCGCAATCGCTTCGTCGCCGAGCGCGAGGCCGACAAAGAGAAAATCAGCCATCCGCAAGAGTACGCGGAGTCCGCCGGTCACCATCACCGGTGCTGCGAGGTCGAACGCCTCTGTCGCTTTTGCGCGCTCGACGAGTCCGAGTCGGGCGAGTGCGGCGGGGAAGGAATCGAGGAGCCGCCTGACGGCAGCGCGGAGACCCATCGACACGTATCTTGGGTGCCACAGACACGTGCCTTTCGACTGCGAGCAACCTTTTGTCCCGGGGAACTCACACTCCGGATATGCCTCCAGAGGAGGGTGCGACCTACACCTACCGGCGGACGTTCACCGACGCCGACGTGGCGCAGTTTGCCGACGTGACAGACGACGACCAGCCGCGACACACCGAACCCGACGAATCGGGGCGACTGATGGTACACGGACTGCTCACGGGCAGTCTCCTCACGAAAATCGGAGGTGACCTGGAGATGCTGGCCCGAGAGATGACCTTCGAGTTCCGGCGGCCGGTCTACACCGGAGACACGGTGGTCTGTGAGTGGACGAACGAAACTGTCACTGACCGTGGTGAAGACTGGGCTGTCGAGGCGAGTGTCCACTGCTGGCGAGTCGACGAGGGGGCCGACGACCGCGAGACGGTGCTTCGAGCGACCGTCGAAGGACTCGTTCGGGACTGAGAACGCCGTTCGGACGCGTCGTCACGGAACCAACTGCTCGCCGTCGTCGTCGTAGACCTCGATGGCGTCGACGGGACAGGCTCGCGCTGCGAACTTCGCGTCCAGTTCGGCATCGTCGGGAACCTCGCGAACGAAGAGGCCGGACTCTTTTTCCTCGC
This sequence comes from uncultured Halobacteriales archaeon, assembly GCA_964520265.1. GTDB lineage: Archaea > Halobacteriota > Halobacteria > Halobacteriales > Haloarculaceae > Salinibaculum. The sequence continues at coordinate 4,038 of CAZFOF010000221.1, forward strand.
CGTCAGCCAGCACCGCTTTCCCTGCATCGGTATCTTTCTCGAAGGCGTCCCACTCGGCGACGCACTGGAACATCCCGATACAGGTGTCGCGGT
>CAZFOF010000222.1:0-4119 GCA_964520265.1 uncultured Halobacteriales archaeon
ATTCGGCCCGGCGGACGATCACGTCCGTCATGGCGTCGTGGGTGCCGACGGGGCCACAGTAGTGGACCGTCCTGCCGGTGTCGGCGTCGGCGAGGGTCGCGTGTGAGGCGTTCGTCCCATCCGAATCCCAGAGGGTGGGATCCCACTCCGCCAGGCGGAGTTCCCGGGGGATCACCTCCTCGGTGAAATAGCCCTCGCTGATGAACAGCGGGACGACGTACACCTCGTCGGCATTGAGTGTTCTGAGCACCTCCCGAAACGACGGTTCTTCTTTCCAGAACGCTTCTCGAACTTCGTCGAAGGCGCCCACCGCACGGATTCGGTCTGCGTGTGCGAACGCGGGCGCACTCGCTCCCGCGCTCAGGTGTGACCCGTGCGCTGCGATGACGAGCGCTGTGTCCATGCCCCACCGTTGCACCGAGGTGTCCTTTAGCACTTCGTCCCCGCCTCCGATTCTTCGTATATATGGTTTGGGGCCAGAACTCTCAGCCAGCAACTCCCATCACCGATTTATATGGGATAGCACAGTATTGACGAGTGCAATGTCCCTGAACCGGTCGTCGATACTGGTGGTTTGTCTTGCGGCTGCCCTCGTGTTGAGGGCTTGGGCCACCCAGCAGTTGACACAACAACAGGAAGAACAGGTTGTCGAAGAGTTCGAGTCGAAGATGTCGGAAATCGATGGCTACCAGGCGACGATGGTGGTCACGACGGAGATAAACAACCAGACTACCGAGATGAGAGCCGATGTGTGGGCACGCACTTCGACCAACGAGATGCGCCAGGAGATTCTCGCACCGTCTGACCGTGCCGGCAGTCGCGTCGTCTCGAACGGGTCGATGATGTGGATGTACAACGCGAAACGAGACAGAGCCACCCGCATGGAAGTGCCCGACACGGGCAACGCGAACATGGTGCCCCAGGTCAGCCGACTCGTCGAGAAATACGACATCTACTCGAATGGCACTGTCGACCTCAACGGAACGGAGACACACAAGCTCACGCTCGTGCCCAACGAATCCGCGGAGACGCCGTTGTCCGGTACCATCACGATGTGGGTCGACTCAGAGCGGATGTTCCCGCTGAAAATGAAGATGGACTTCGCGGAGATATCCTCCACCGTCCGGTACCAGAACCTGACGCTCAACCCCGAGTTCGAACCCGGCACCTTCGAGTTCGAACCGCCCGAGGGTGTGGAGGTCACCGAGCCGTCGATGCCCGATATCTCGGAGTTTGACTCCTACGAGCGTCTGGCGAATGCAACGTCACAGACCCTCCCCGCTGACGAACTCTCCGAGGACTTCACGTTCCAGAGTGGCATGGCAATCGACTCCAACCGGTCGTCGAGTGTCTCACTCGAGTACTCCAACGGGACGACGAACCTCTCGGTGAGAGTCCTGGACAAGCCCCAGGGCGATATGCCACAGTCGGGCGAGACTGTCTCGCTTGGTGACCGCAACGGCACCTTCGTCGAGTTCGGCGAACCGATGCTCATCTGGACGTGCAACGACAGCCGCTACACGCTCCAGGGGCCTGTCGAAAAGTCGACGCTCACGACCATCGCCGCCGACATCGACTGCTGAACACTCGCCTCCCCGCTGACGCTCTCCCCTCATTGACGATTCCTCCGCTGACGCCCTCCCTCGCCGTTCACTCTGGTGGAGTGCCGACGAAACTATCCCTCGTAAGACATAACCGGCTGAGTTTTCACTACGCTACTAACAGAGAGATATGCCCGATGGTTCCCCAGGTCGCTCTCTTCCCTCCACTCGCCGTGTGCTCGCCACCGTGGTCGTCGTCGTTGCGCTCGCGTTGGCTGGCTGTAGTGTCATCTCCGGCGGAGACTCACAGCTCCCAAACAGCACGGTCGCGGCGGAGAGCTACCGCACGCTCGACGGATACAGTGCAACGGTCACGATAGAACGCTCCGACAAACCGACGACCACCCTCCGAATCTGGGTTGACCCCGACGACGAGCGGAGTCGCTCCGAAGTGTTGGCTCCGTCCTCCCGGGCCGGCAACGTCGCCCTTTCGAATGGGTCGACTATCATACAGTACAATGCGACCGACAACGAGTACGTCCGCATCTCCACGTCCGGCTCTAACCTCTTCGAGCGCGGTGCACAGCGCATCGCAGACGCGGTTGCCGCCGCCCATTCGGACTCGGAGACAACGAGTGGCGCGCCACCTGTCGGCGGCCCACCCTTGCCGGTCGTCCCAGACGGCCAGGAGACACCACCCGAGGGAACCCAGTTTGTCGCCGAGTACGGCGGCACCGACAGCGTCGCCGGCCGGACGGCACATGTCATCACCTACAGCGCGGAAGGGAACCGTTCGGAAGGGATACTCGAACAGACGGTCTGGCTCGATACAGAGACGTTCGTGACGCTGAAATCCAGACAGGTGTCACGGTTCAACGGGAACCGCTCGACGTACACGCTGACGCTTTCGAATGTCACGTTCGACCCCGACTTCGCGTCGGGTCGATTCGTCTTCGACCCACCTGCCGGCGCGACGCTCAACGAATCGGAATCGTTCGACGTGACGCGGTATGACTCCCGGGATGCACTCATCGAGGCAACGCCGTTTTCGGTTCCTGACCCGTCGGTGCCGGCCCGGTACCACCTGGTCACTGCCGACCACATCGACGGAACCGAGTTCGAAGCGGCGCAGTTGCGGTATCGCGCCGGCACGTCCTCACTCGCCGTGACGAAGACGACCGAACAGTCCTACATCGACACCGATACGGGCGAGACGGTCACCATCGGCGACCAGACCGGGCGGTACCGCACGTCTGGCGTGCGCTCGCTTGTCACCTGGGAGTGTGGCGATGACATCTACGTCGTCGTCGGCGACGCGCGCCAGGAGACGCTGGTCGGTATCGCACGGTCGGTCGCCTGCTCTTGACGCCAGGGGAGAGCCCGAGAAGAGTGTGTCTGCGACGAGTGCCGAACCCGGACTCAGGGCTTTTTGTACAGCGAGTAGGTGATGAAGACGAGTCCGACCAACTGGATGGCGCGACTCGTCGTCAGGAGATACCGCTCCAGCGATGCAAGCGCTGGCCGGAAACTGATGACAAGCGTCCCGACAAAGGAGAGGGTGAATGGCACCGCTGTCAGGAAGATGAGCCCCAGCGAGAGATACTGCATCGACCGGCTGTCGTTCCGTCGGAACCCCCGGTAGGCCTGGTAACCGATGACCAACCCCAACAGGACAGAGGCGACGGCGACGGCGACCTCCACCCAGTAGAGTATCGATGTCATAGGTCTTGCCACATCCTGGTGAAGCGGTCGGCAACGTCTTCTTCGGCCCTCTCGCGGGTAATCTCCGCGTGCATCTCGCCGTCCTCGAATCGAACCGAGAACGACTCCAGCCGCGAGGCGTACACTTTGTAGTGGTTGCCATCGGGCTGTGGCCGTAGCTGTTCCTCGACGAGGTCACAGTCTTGCAGGCGGTCGATGCGTCGGTATATCGTCGTCACGGACGCGTCGCACCGCTCGCTGAGTGTTTGTGCAGACATGGGTTCGGCACTCGTTGCTGTGAGGATACCGCGAGCGTACTCGTCGTCGAGAAGAGCGAGTATCTCCTCGTCGTCGCAGTCCTCACTCACACCCGTCCGCTGGTTCCCGACGTACTTAAAGCCGGAAATGAAGTTGCCGAGCCTGCAACTGCCCCATCCCGTGGAACACCTGGCGCGACCGCAGAGTTGAAACGGTGGCCCGTGTACGTTCCGCTCATGACCCTACGCGTGACGAACTCCCTGTCGGGCGAGCGGGAGGTCTTCGAGCCTGCTGACTCCGACTCCGTGTTGCTGTACTACTGTGGACTGACGACCTCCGACCCGGCCCATCTCGGCCACGCCCGCGGGTGGGTCCACGTCGACGTGATGCATCGCTGGCTCGAACAGTTGGGCTACGACGTGCGCCACGTCGAGAACTTCACCGACGTTAACGAGAAAATCGTCGCCCGTGTCGGCGAGGCCGGCGACAGCGAATCCGACGTTGCCAGGTCGTACATCCAGGACATCATCGCCGACATGCGCTCGCTGAATCTCAAGCGTGCGGAGGTGTACCCCCGCGTCTCCGAACACATCCCCCAGATTATCGACCTCGTCGAGAC